>JBKKCN010000369.1:0-2714 GCA_046712525.1 Candidatus Rokuibacteriota bacterium | reverse complement strand
ATGAGGCGGAAGATGCCGATGAGGATCGGGATCACGAGGAGCACGATCCACGCGCCCTCGGCGAACTTCGTGACTGCGAGCGTGATGCCGAACCCGCACTTCGTCCACTTCTCCTCGACGTGCGCAGTGCGCGCGGGGTCCGTCTCCACGAAGACGCCACGCACGGTGGCGGTGGGCGCGAGCGTGGCAGCGTACGCCACCGCGCGTACCACGCCGCGATGCACGTCACCCACGAGGATCAGCACCGTGTGCCGGAAGACGGGCAGCGCGGACACGGAACCGAGCGAGAGGGCCGTCGCGACGTCGTCGTAGTGTGAGCGCATGAGGCGGAAGATGCCGATGAGGATCGGGATCACGAGGAGCACGATCCACGCGCCCTCGGCGAACTTCGTGACTGCGAGCGTGATGAGCACCACGAAGGTGGCGACGGCGCCCACCGCGTTGACCACGAGCCGCCGCGGCCAGCCCGCGCCTCGCACGCGCAGCCACCGCCGCACCATGCCCCCCTGCGAGAGCGTGAAGGAGAGGAAGACGCCAATGGCGTAGAGCGGGAGCAGCGCGTGGGTGTCACCCTCGAAGAGGACGATGAGCAGGATGGCGAGCATCGTCAGCACCACGATCCCGTTCGAGAACACGAGCCGGTCACCCTGGTGGGCGAGCTGCCGCGGCATGAAGCCGTCGCGCGCCAGGATCGATCCCAGCCGCGGGAAATCTGCGTACGCCGTGTTGGCGGCGAGCAACAGGATGAGCATCGTCGACAGCTGGACGGCGTAGTAGAGCGGGCCGCCGCCGAACACCCGACGTGCGATCTTCGACACCACCGTCTCGTCGCCCCCGGGGATGATGCCGAAGTCGAAGGCCAGGTAGGTGATGCCGAGGAACATGACGATGGAGAGGACGCCCAGCCACGTGAGGACGATCTGCGCATTGCGTCCCTCGGGCGGACGGAGGGCAGGCACGCCGTTGGAGACGGCCTCCACCCCCGTGAGCGCCGTGCAGCCGGCGGCGTACGCGCGCAGGAGCAGAAAGAGCCCGAGGGCCTTCCAGCCCGGGCGGATGCGGCTCGTAGGGCGCCTCCGGCAGCCATCCGAAGGCGGCCGCCACAAGGCCGTAGCCAACGAGAGCCAGGGTGGTGACGATGAAGAAGTACGTCGGCGCCGCGAACAGCTTGCCGGATTCGCGCATGCCGCGCAGGTTGCCGACGGCAATGACCACGACGGCGAGGATCGCGAGCGGAACCCGGAAGGGGCCGAGCCACGGGACCGCCGAGGTGACGGCGGCGATGCCGGCGGCGGCGGAGACCGCCACCGTCAGCACGTAGTCGGTGAGCAGGGCCGCGGCGGCCGTGAGCGCCGGATACGTGCCGAGGTTGTCCTTCGCGACCAGATAGGCGCCGCCACCTTGCGGATATGCCGTCACCGTCTGGCGGTACGAAGTTACCACGATGGCGAGGAGGGCGGCGATGCCGAAGGCGATCGGCAGTGAGTAGCTCAGCGCGACGGTGCCGGCGAGGATGAGGACAAGCAGGATTTCCTCGGTGGCGTAGGCGACCGAGGACAGCGCATCGGACGCGAAGACGGGGAGCGCGACCGGGTTGCTCAACCGCTCGTACCGCGCTTGTGACAGCGGCATGGGGGCGCCTACGACGAGCCGTTTCAGGTGAGCGAACGTCATCACGGAAACTGTACGCGCCTTGCCGGCCGCCGGGACGGCTCCCGCGCTTTTTTACGCGTGTTTTACGCCCGCGGCTCCTTTCTTGACATCGCCTTGACGCGCGCCGGTGTCAGGCTGGATTCAGAAGGAGTCGATGGACCATGTGCAACACACCGGCCTCACCATCGCAACTGCCGCGGCCACGCCGGGGTGCGCTCTACGCGATCTTCACCGTCGCCCTGTGTGGGCTCGCGCTCACGGCCGCCATGACGTCGGCCGCCGCCCGCGTCGCCCTCGGCTCCGCCACCGCCGTGGTGGCGCTCGCCGCGCTCGCGTGGTGGCGCTCCGCGAACCGCGTGGCTCTCGACCTCGCGGACTGGTGCGACTGTGCCGCAAGCACGGTCACCGTGCGCGTGATCGGCGCCAGGCAGGCGCGCGATCGACTAGGGCTTCGGGATTCTGAGGGTCTTGCTGATCATCAGGCTGCCCGAGAGGACGAACAGCAGCGAGACGAGGTGAAAGCTGACGCCGAGCCAGCGCACCGGAAACAACGTGCCCTGGTAAAAGGCGAGCATCAGCAATCCCAGCGGGATGACGCTGGTGGGAACGGGCGTGCCCTCGAAGTAGCTTACCTTCCCCGTGTCCGCCGCGAGGGCCTCCGCGGTGATGTTGTAGCGCGCGAGGCGGCTCACGCCGCAGCCGACGAAGTACATGAGGATGATCTGGTCGAGCACGGTGTCGAGGCCGGCGGCGAAGGCGATGCCGGCGGGCGCCACGTTGAACGAGATCACGTCCGCCAGTGAGTCGAGCTCACGTCCCATCGGCGACGACTTGTGCCGCCACCGCGCGATACGGCCGTCGAGCACGTCGAAGACGAGCGCGAGCGGGATGAGGAGGGTGGCCACATACAGGTGGCGGCGGTCGTGGGTGGCGAGGAACTTCATCGCCTCGAACACGGCCGCGATGCCGCAGAATCCGTTGGCGATGGTGAAGAAGTCCGCAAGGTGGAAGTTGCGGATCATCGAAAAGTGCCGGCGCGACCGTCGCTCGGTCATCTCCGG
>JBKKCN010000368.1:0-14343 GCA_046712525.1 Candidatus Rokuibacteriota bacterium | reverse complement strand
CCGCGACCAGCCCGATCGCCAGACCGAGCATCACGAACAGGCCCACGATTTCGTTCGCTCGCCTGACTTTCAGAGGTTTGGGCATGATCTATTCTCCCGGGAAGACACTCAGCTGTGAGCCGGTCATCTTGCAGCGCATCGTGGGCTTGATGCCGGGATCGTTCCAGACATTCCAGTCATCGGTCATCCACAACACCGCGGCGCCACGCAACCGGGCTGCCCGCACGCCCGTCATCAAGGCCGGCATCATCGCGGGGTAGACACCCGCCGTCGGCCGCTCGAGGATCAGCAGCTCGGGCTTGCCGAGCAAGGCCCGGACGCAAGCCGCCCGGCGCAGGTCCGATGCGCGCATGCTGCATGGCTTGCCCTGGGGCAGACCCGGCAGCGAGAACTGCCGCGCCAGCACAGATGCTTCATCGCGTATTTCTGCCTCGGGCCGCCGCGTGCGTACATGGTGCCTCCCTGATGAGGTGGCTCGGGCGCCTTCGATGAAAGATCGTACCCCCGATATTGACTTACATGGGGGCCTAGACGGGCCCCCAAGCCCCCGACGCTCGCACACGGCCCGGCAAAGCCGTGCCGTGGCTCGATCTACCGGCGCGAGCGGACGGTCCGAGGATCCAGGAGGTCGCGGAGGGCATCGCCGAGGAGATTCACGCCGAGGACGACGATCATGATGGCGAGGCCTGGGAACGCGGCTGTCCACCATGCGCGGCGCACGTAGACGGCGGCGTCTCTGAGGTCGGAGCCCCAGCTCGGTGTGGGCGGTTGTACGCCAAGGCCCAGGAAGCTCAGGGTCGACTCGAGGATGATGATCCGGCCCACGTCGAAGGTGGCCAGAACCACGATGACGGACAGCACCTCGGGCACGAGGTGACGGAGCAGGATGCGGGGCGTGCCCGCGCCCAGGGCCTGCGCGGCCTGGACGTACTCGCGCTCGCGCAGGCTCAGCACGAGGCCGCGCACGATCCGCGCGTGTCCCACCCAGCTCCCGATGGCGAGCACGGTGATGAGCACGGGCACGCTCGGCCCCGCCACCGCCACCACCGCGATGGCGAGCAGCACGAAGGGAAACGCCAGCTGCACGTCGATGAGCTTCGTCATGACGTTGTCGATCCAGCCGCGCTGGTAGCCGGCGACGAGCCCGACCGCGGAGCCGGCGGTGGCGCCCAGCGCCGTGGCGGCGAGCGCGATGAGCAGCGAGATGCGTGCGCCCCAGATGAGCCGGCTCAGCAAGTCGCGGCCGAGGAGATCGGTGCCGAGCACGTTGCCGGCGACGGCGCCCTCCTGCCAGGCGGGCGGCTTGAGGCGGGCGCCGAGGTTCGACGCCGTGGGCGAGTGCGGCGCCACCCAGGGCGCGAGCACCGCCGCCAGCACGGCGATGAGCACGGGCACCGCGGGCACGATGAGCGCCCACGGCACGCGGCGCACGCGAGCGGGAGCGTCCACGACCGCGACCGTCGCCTCACTCACGACGGATCCTCGGGTCGAGCCAGCCGTAGAGCAGATCGACGAGGAGGTTGAGCGCCACGAAGGTGAGCGCGAGCACGAGCACGCCCGCCTGCACCACGGGATAGTCGCGCACGAAGATCGACTGCACGGCGAGGCGGCCCACGCCGGGCCACGCGAAGATCGTCTCCGTGACGACGGCGCCACCGAGCAGGGTGCCGAACTGCAGCCCGATGAGGGTCACCACCGGCACCGCCGCGTTCTTGAGCGCGTGGCTGAGGATGACGCTGCGCTCGCTCAGTCCCTTGGCGCGCGCCGTGGTCACGAAGTTCTGGCCGAGCACCTCGAGCATGCTCGTGCGCGTGAGCCGCGCGAGGGAGGCGGCGAAGTGGGTGCCGAGAGTGACCGCGGGCAGGATCAACCGCTCCACGCCGCCCCGACCCGAGGTGGGCAGCCAGTCGAGCTGCACGGCCACGATGAGGATGAGCATGATGCCCATCCAGAAATACGGAGTCGCCTGCCCGATCACCGCGAACACCATCGCTGCCACGTCCACCGGGCCGCCGCGGTACACGGCGGCCAGGATGCCGAGCGGCAACGCCACCACGAGGGCGAGCACGAGGGCGGCGAAGGCGAGCTCGAGGGTGGCGGGCAGGCGCTCCAGCACGAGCTCGAAGGCCGGCTGCTGATGGCGGAAGCTCACGCCGAAGTCGCCCGTCACCGCGCTGCCGAGAAAGCTCACGTACTGGACGTAGAGCGGCCGGTCGAGGCCGAGCGTGCGCCGCAGCGCGATGGTCTCGTCCACCGAGGCATCCCCGGGCAGCATGGCGGCGGCGGGATCGCCCGACATGCGCAGCGCGACGAAGACGAGCGTGATCACGCCGAGAGCCACGAACAGCGTGTGGAACACCTTGCGCGCCGCGTAGCCGAACACGCGGCGACTCTAGCACGCGCGTGATACGGTAACCGGCGTGGTCAGATCCGCTGCCGGGCTGCTGTGCTCCGTCGTCCTCGCCGCCGCCTGCACGCCGGCGGAAACGCCGGAGCAGCAGGCCGCGGCGCGACTGCAGAAGGCGGAGGCCGCGATGAACGACTGCAAGGCGCGCATCGGGCTGGCGGACGTTCCCACGCCCACCACGTTCGTCATGGACGATCCCGCCACCCGCGGCGCCGCGATGACGCCGGAGACGGCCTCTCAGCTCCGCATGAAAGTGGAGTGCGCGCTGCCGCTCAACGAGCTGCTGGCGGCGCAGAAAAAGTGAAGCGTGGCCTCGCGCTCGCGGTCGCGTTGCTCGTGGTCGTAGGCGCCGAGGCCGCCGACCGCACGGCGGTCGTACTCGGCACGGCCACGCCGGGGGGCGGCTTTCCGGTGTACGGCCAAGCCCTCGCCGAGACCGTGAACGCCATCGATCCCACGCTGGAGGTGCAGCCGCGGAACACGCGCGCCAGCGCCGACAACGTCCCCATGCTCGAGCGGGGCACGCTGGACATCGCGCTCGTGCAGGGCGAGGCGGTCTACGAAGCCCTCAACGGCGTGGGACGCCCGCCCGCCGACTTGCGCATCCTCTCCGCCATGTACTCGACGGCGGGCATGTTCGTCGTGCGCGCGGACTCTCCGTACCGGACGATCGAGGACCTGAAGGGCAAGCCGGTCGCGTACGGCGCGCGCGGCTCCGGGCTCGTCATCCTCGCGCGCTACGTGCTCGACGGCCTCGGCCTCGACGCCGAGCGCGACTTCCAGGCGGTCTACCTCGAGCGCGCAGGCGACGGCCCCGCCATGGTGATGGACGGCCGCGTGGCCGCGCTGTGGGGCGGCGGCGTGGGCTGGCCCGGCTTCACCGCCGTCGCCAACGGTCCCGCCGGCGCGCGCTTCCTGGCGCCCGACGCCGAGGGCATTCGTCGGATCCAGGCCAAGCACGGATTTCTGAAAACGCTCACAGTGCCCGCCGGCGCCTACCCGGGACTGGACGCACCCGTCACCTCCGTTGGCTCCTGGAGCTTCGTGCTCACCCGCCGCGACTTGCCGGATGACGTCGCCTATCGCCTGGCGCGAGCGCTGCACCGTGGTGAAGCCGACCTCGGCAAGCGGCTGGCGCAGGCCCGCGACACGACGGCCGCCAACACGGTGGCGGCCGCGCCGCGCCTCGACCTCATCCACCCCGGCGCGCTGCGCTATCTGCGGGAGATGGGGCTGGCGAGGTAATGAGTTGCGGGCGCGGGAGATCTTGAAGATCGGGTTCGTGGGCATAGGCGCCGGGCACTCGTTGCAGTAGCAGCACCCACACGCGCACCCAACGGCGTGCGCCTGCGCCTGTAGTCCCCGCCCGAGAGCGGCCGGCTCCACGTGGACCGTCCGGAACCTGCCGTCCAGCACCTATGGCCTCCCTCGACTGCCGGCCACTATTGACAATGGCGAACGCTCAGACCATCATGCCGGCCCAATGTCGATCCTGGCGGTCGATCCTGGCCTCTCGAGCCAACGGCCCGTAGCCAATCTAGGAGCCCCGCTATGCTGAGATTCCGCCGCGCGACGGTCGCCCTCGTCGTTCTCATGACCCTCTCGCCGACTCTGGTATTCGGGCAGGCCTCAATGAAGGCCGGCATCGTCACGACGTTGGAAGGACGCGCCACCGCCACGCGCGTCGTGCTTCCCCAGCCCGTCGCCCTCACCTTCAAGGATGACGTCTTCCTCAACGACGAGATCACCACCGCCGAGAAGTCCCTTGCGCGCATTCTCCTCGGAGGCAAGGCCGTGGTGACCGTGCGCGAGCGGTCGAGCCTGACCATCACGGAGGTCCCCGGGCTGTCGACGATCGACATCGCGTCGGGCAAGATCGCCGTCTCTGTCGCGCGCGAGCGCATGCGCCCCGGGGAACGGATCCAGATCCGCACACCCAACGCCATCACGGGTATCCGCGGCACGTCCCTGATCGTGGATGTGATCCGCTCCATCGCGGACATCCGTCAGCCGGATCCGAACGTGCTGACGCGACTCGGCGTGTTTGAAGGCGATGTCGACGTGCAGCACATCCATCCCGTCACGAAGGCGCCCCTCGCTCCGCCCGTCAACGTGACGGTTAACACGAAGTTCACGGCCACCGGCGCACAGCCGGCGGCGGTGGGCCCCTTCCAGCCGGGCGACGCGCAGAGCTTCCAGGCCGGGTTGACGCCGAGCGCTCCGCAGCACGTACAGGCGGCAAACGAGCCGCAGCTCGCCTTCCAGGCGCTGGAGACCGCCGATACGCTCATCCGCACCCTGCTCGGCGGTACCAGCGCGCTCGTGACACCGCCGGTCAATATCAGCCCCCCGACGACAACGACCGTCGACCCCGAACTCAATAACCAGCGCGTCATAGCGACGCCGACGACGACGCGGCCGACTGTGCCGCCGCCCCCCCCGCCACCACCTGGTCGGCCACCCCTGCCGTCTGGCGTTCCGTCGAACATCGTAGTCGACCCGGCGCTCGACCCCTTTGTCGGCGCCACCACTGCGGCCACGGCAGTACAGATCCCGGACGGGTCGGGGCTCATATCCACCGCCGGCAGCGCCTTCGAGGTCCAGACCTCGATCGACGTTCCGCCGCCACTCACGATCCCGCTCCTCACGGTGACCAACGGCAATCTCGTGGTCAGCGACAATCTCCTGAACGTAATCGGGAGCCTGTCGAGCACCACGACGCTGCCCATACTCAGCTTGGATCCCACGACACTGACGACCGGCGGTGACGTGGTTCGCGTAAGCTCCGGTGGATCGCTGGCCGTGGCGAGCACGCTGCTAAGCGATAGCGGCGGCACGCTCAACGCCGGTGGAAGCGTCATCGCTGTGGAAGGCGACGCACGCCTGACGAGCACCGCCACCACACCGCTGCTGCGCTTCACCGGCACTGCTGCTGGTGCGAGTCGCGTCACCGCGGACGGCAACTTCGTCTTCCTCTCGGCGAACACGCCCCCGGCGCCGGCCATGAGCCTGTCCGCGCCCCTGGTCGTCGCGACGCTGAGCGATCTCAGGAATGGCGACGCCGCCACCAGCGCTCGCTCTTTCCTCGCGGTTCTTGATGGCGCCAGCCTCGCGAGCAGCTCGGCGGATGCGCTCGTCAGCTTGCTCGACGGCAGCTCTCTGACCACGAGCGGCAGCGTCTTCAGCATCCGGCGTTCCGGCGCCAGCCCGAGCACCATGCAGCTTGCCGGACCGCTGTTGATCGCGCAGGACAGCGCGATCACGCCCTTCGCCACGGCGCTGAGGGACGCGGCCGGCGCTCAGCGCTTGTGCTGCAATGTGTTGGGCGTCGGGCAGGGTGCGGAGTTCACAAGCAGTTCGACCAGCCCGTTGATCGATCTCGCCCGCACCACGGTGAGTCTCGGCCACCGGTTCGTGGTCGTGTTCGACACGACATCGATCTTCGGAGAGCCTACGATCACAGCCCCGGCATCCGTGCAGCTGGCCGGGCCCCTCGCGAGAATCACCGGCGGCAGGATCACGGGTCTGCAAGACTTTCTCGGAATCTTCCGGTCGTCGCTGGACTCCTCGACGGCAGAACCGCTCATCCAGCTCGATAGCACGCCGGTCACGATGGGAGGCACCAGCCCCATCAACGGCGCCACCGTCTCGGGACGGCTGCTCAGCATCTCCGGCTCAGCGACGACCCCGGCCACCCTGACTCTGGCGGGCCCACTCTTCAGCGCCAACAACTCGGTCATCACGACCACGGACGATCTCTTCGGCGTGTTCGGCGGCGCGCTCGTGACCAGCACGACCCGGGAGCCATTCCTCTCGATCACGGGTGGGTCGGCCACGGCCGCCGCCATCGGTTCCTTCTTCGTCATGGCGGCGGCTGCAGGCGTGCCGCCACCGGTCGTCTCACTCGAGGGCGGCCTGCTGCGTGCCCGCGGCACGACGCTGGTCAACGGCGATCCGGGGGCGAACACACAAGCATTCATGTTCGTCGGAGACGGCGCGAGTCTCTCCAGCACGTCGCCGGACGCGCTGTTCGACTTCGGGCGCACCACGGTGAGAACCGGGACGCTGCTGACGGTGCGTCGCCCCGGCGCCACCCCCAGCATGATCGACCTCGATGGGCCGTTCCTGATCGCGACCGACAGCTCGATCAACACGACCACATCCTCGCTGCGGAACAACGCGAACCAGCTCATCCTCTGCTGCAACGTGCTGAGCGTTGGACAGGGTGCGCGCTTCAACAGCGACTCCATCGATCCATTCATCGATCTCGCGCGCACGGGCGTCATTACCGGAGACAGGCTTGTCTCCGTGTTCGACGTGACGTCCCTCGCCGGGGAGACGCCCCTTCCGCCCACCCGCTCCTTCCTCACTCTCGACGGACCACTCGTCAGATCCGTCGGCGGCGGGATCAGCACCGTGAAGGACCTTGTCGGGATCTTCCGGTCCTCGGTGACGAGTACGACCCTGGATCCGCTCATCGCCGTGAACGGCACGCCCCTGTCGCTGGGTGGCATCAGTCAGCTCGACGGCTCGGCCACGGCCGGACGCGTGCTCCTCATGCAGGGCTCGCCAACCTTGCCCGCGATGCTCGATCTCCGCGGACCGTTGTTCAACGCCAACAACGCGGTGGTCACCACGACGGCCGACGGATTCAGCTTCTTCAACGGCTCTCACGGGATCAGCACGACCCCGAATCCGTTTATCGCGATCACTGGTGGATCGTTCACCGCCGGACCGAACGGCACCTTCCTGGGCCTGGCGTCGAATGCGGGGCAGGCGTCATCGTCCCTGTCACTCGAAGGCCCGCTGCTCAGCGCCACCGGTACGACGCTGAGAAACGGCAATCCTGGCACGAACGACGTCACGTTCTTCTTCGTCGGTGACAGCGCTACGCTCACGAGCACAACGCCCCAGTCGCTGCTCGCGTTCGACACCACGACCGTCGACAGCGCGGCCAACATGCTGACGCTCCGGCGCTCGACGTCAGCGGCGGCCCCGAGCCTCGTCTCGTTGCGTGGTCCATTGCTGACCGGCACCAACAGCCGCTTCAACACCTCGGGGTTCAGTGGATTCTTCGTCGCCGAGGGCGCCCGGCTCAGCAGCACGACGCTCCTTCCATTGATCAACCTGGCCGGGTCCACGTTCAACGCGGCCCCGGGCGAGCAGGGCGGATTCGACTTCTTCAGCCTCACCGACAGCTTCGGTGGGCCCGCCCTGCCGGCGTCGGTCGCGCTCGCGGGGCCATTCCTCAGAGCTACCGACAGCCAGATCAACGCGCGGTCACATCTCCTCGGGGTGACACGATCCAGCTTCACGTCGACGTCGACGGAGCCGCTCGTCCAGCTCGATAACGCCACCGTCAACGCCACAAGCTCGGTGACGCGAGTCGTCGATGGGCAGCTGCTGGCGTCCACGGTCTCGGCATTGGCCAGCCTGGTCAACAATTCGACGGTGACCTCGGGCTCTCACGCCGTCGACGTGACTGGCCCGAATGGGAACGTCGAGCTGAGGGACCTCGTCCGCCTGACGAACAGCATCATGACAGTGAACAACGGTCACCTCGTGAACCTGAATGCGGGCCGGCTCAACGTCACCGGAGATCTTGTGGCCCTCGCCGGGAACAGTACGCTGAACATACTGAACGGTCTGCTTTTGAACATGACGGGCGGCACCGCCACCATCGGAGACGCCCTCGTGAGATTCACGGGCGCCAACAACACGATCAACGTGACGAATACCATCCGTCCGAACTTCTTTGCGTCCGGCATCCCGATCTTCGTCGGCGCCGGCACTCCGAATCCTCAGATCTTTGGCCAGCCAGTGGCCGGAACCGGCGCCATCAACATCAACGGCGCGCGACTTGCCCTGCCCGAGAACGCCACCGGCAGCCTCATCGCCGTTCAAGGCGGGGCAAGGCTGCGAATCGGGAATCCGTAACGATCAGGCCATGCGTGCTGCAGCGGCAGGCGCAGGACCTTCAGCAGGACATGTGCAAGCCGATCAACCTGAGGCCGGCCGGTGCCCCCTCCGCACCCGCGCGGTAGCGCGGCTCAGTACGACCAGGAGACAGTGAGCGAGACGACGTTGCGCGTGTAATCGAAGACGGCGACGTTGGAGCGATTGATCGTCGCCTGATACTCGCCGGAGACGGTGAAGCCGGCGGGGAGCGGCACTTCGACCCTCACGATGTTGGTGAACTCCTCGTCCTGGCGCTTTCTGGCGCTCTGCCCCGTCAACACAGCCACACTGTTCGTGTTCGAGTAGTCCCGGAGGTGCAGGTCGAAGTCGTACTTCAGCCGGATCGCCGCCCACGGCAGCGTGTACTGGGCGCCGAAGAGTGCGCGATGGCCGAGGTACTCGAAGTTGGCGCCCTCCGCCTCCTCGTAGTCGAGCTGATAGCCGACTTTCAGGAAGTGGCGATCCTGCGCGAAGCGCAGCAAGTGCAGGAAGCCGCCCATGTAGTTGTTCGCGTCCCGGATGTCCCGCCGGTCCGGCCGCGGCGGCTCCTCGGTGAAGTCCTTCCGCTGGTAGCGGCCGTACACCTGCGTGAGATGCCTCTCGCTCTCGACGAGGGCGGCGGCCAGCGTCGCGCTGTGACGCCGGACGAACTCGTCGTCGTCCAGGAACAGGATGTCGAACGCGTACTGCGTCGTAAGCTGGAGCGGCATGGTGCCGAGGGCGGTCCGGTATCCCGTCCCCAGCGTGCCGAGATGATCGGTGATATTGAAGGACGGCAAGTCGTTGTTGTAGGTGCCGAAGAAGGAATACCCGATGGTGGCGTCGAAGGCGCCCTCGCGGAACCAGACGTATTCGATGCGCGCCCCCAGGAGCTCGCCGGATGATTCGTGCTTGGCGTTGCGCAGCGTACGCGCCGCCAGCACCCGGCGGTTGGAATCGGGGACGACGGCGACGTTGTCATCGTAGAACCCGCCCAGTCGCAGCTCGATGCCGAGGCGGCGCTCCTGCTGGCGCGCGGAAATGATCGTATCGCGCAGGCGCTCGACGGCGCCCGTGACGGGGGAAGCCGGGGCCAGCCGCAGCGATTCCTCGAGCTCCGCCGCCGCCTGCGCCGGGAGTCCTGAACCGGCGAGGGCGAGCCCGGCATAGAGACGCGTCAGCTGTTTGAGCTGCGGGTTCGTGATGCGGCCCCCACGGAACGCGTTCAGCGCGCCGCGATAGTCCCGGTTTCGATAGCGGATGAAACCAACGTAGTAGCCCAGGCCGTCGAGCGTGAGATCGGCGCGGAACGCCCGCTCGAGGAGCGGCTGCGCGCGGTCGTAATCCTGCCGTGCAAAATGCGCGAGGCCCAGCTGGAACACAATCGGGATGTAGTTCGGCGACTTCGCGAGCGCGCGCTCCAGGAACGGAATCGCCTCTTCGGGTCGACCGCTCGCCATGTGCACCACGCCCGTGTAGTAGAGCGCTTCCCGGTGGTCGGGCTCGATCTGGAGCGCGCGGCGCAGATTCTCGAGGGCCTGATCGTAGCGCTTGTCGTCGAACTCGAGCACCGCCTGCTCGACGTACACGTCGGCGGGCGTCGGCTGCGCGAACACGATCGCAGGAGAGAAGGCGAACGTCACCACGATCGCGAGGATGGCGCCGAAAGGCGAACCCACAGGTTGCCTTATAGCAGCGAGGTCACCTCAATAGCAAGAGATG
Organism: Candidatus Rokuibacteriota bacterium; assembly: GCA_046712525.1. Taxonomy (GTDB): domain Bacteria; phylum Methylomirabilota; class Methylomirabilia; order Rokubacteriales; family CSP1-6; genus JBBDXO01. Next base: position 4,277 of record JBKKCN010000368.1, on the reverse strand, counting down.
CTCCCAGTGACGTCCAGTCACGCCTGCGCCATCCGGGCGCCCGGAGGCGCTGGCGAACGCGAAAAACGCTACTTTTGTGCGTGGTACGGCCCTTGCTCCAACCCGCCTATCGTGCATCGCCTCTGGCAGTCCACCATCCTGACCGGCGTGGCTGCGCTCCTCGTGGTCGGCTGTGCCGGCACCCGCGTGGGCTCCATCGGCCGCTTGTCGAATGATGAGCGGCTCTTGACGCTCGTGGTGACGGAGGATCGCAAGCGCGTGGACGCCGAATGCAAGGGAGTCCCGTCCCTGGGTGCCCTCGTTGGCTGTCACGTGGCTCGTCGGGTCGAGCTCGACGGGCATCCCACGGTGCAGGCCGTGAAGATCGTCCGCCTCACCGACCACCTCCCCTCCGCGATGGCCTTCGAGATCGAAGCGCACGAGCTGTGCCACGCGGTGGCGAGCCTGCAATCGATGCCTGATCCCTGTCATGCCGAGAACCGCGGGGTGTTGACCTCCGCGCCGGCCCGCGCGCTCGGCCTCTCGTTCCGCTGACCGTCCATCCAGGACAGTTCTATATCGCAGTAGCTTGACATCGCAGTGGCTTGACGGCACCAGACCTGCCGACTAAGCTCCAACCCCCGTGACACACCCCAGGACATCGGCGCGCCAGTGCTGAAACCCCGCCCGCTGCTCGTGGGCTTGGGCGCCATGGTGGTGGCGGTGACGCTGGCGATGTCCGGGCTGCTGGAGCGCGCGGAGCTGATGACGCTCGATGGCCTCTTCGAGCTGCGCGGCGCGCAGGCGCCGACGGCTCCCATCGTCATCATCAGCATCGACGAGGACACCTTCGATGAGCTCGACATGCCGTGGCCCTTTCCGCGTGCCGTGCACGCCAAGGTCCTCGACGCCATCAGCGCCGGGCAGCCGCGCGCCATCGCCCTCGACGTGCTCTTCCCGGAGCCGTCCGCGCGCGGAGCGGCGGACGATGAGGCGCTCGGCGCCGCGGTCACGCGGGCCGGCAACGTGGTCCTCGCGGCCGCCATCACGCGCGTCTCCGAGGACTTCTACGACAAGGTGGACATGAACCTGCCGCTGCCCGTCATCCGCGAGGGAGCGGCCGCGGTGGCGCCGCTGAACGAGATCTTCGACGTCGATCGCAGCATCCGCCGCGCGCAACTCCGGCCTCGGTTTCGCCACGAGGTGCTGGATGGCTGGGACATCGCCATCTACAAGGTCGCGATGTCCCGCGGCCTGCGCGTGGCGCCGCTGCCGCCCATAGCGGAGCCGTTCATAAACTTCCGTGGCGGCCCGCGAACGTTTCCATGGATTCCCTATCACCGCGTGGTCAACGGCGAAGTCTCTCCGGAGGTGTTCCGCGACGCCATCGTCTTGATCGGCGCCACCAGCCCTGTGCTGCAAGACATTTTCTCCACGCCGTTCGCGGACACCCGCGGCATGCCGGGCGTGGAGATTCGAGCCAACATCCTGGACATGCTCGTCCGCGGCGATCCCATCCGCGACGTGCCGCGCCCGGTGATCGTCCCCCTTACCGCCGCCGCCGCCTTCGGCGCCGCCTGGCTGGCGGCACACCTCGTGGCGCTGAGGGCGCTCATCGCGGTGGTGCTGCTGGCGGCGTTGCTCCTCGGCGGAACCTTCCTCGGGTTTCTCCTCGCGAACTGGTGGTTCCGCCCGGTGGGCGTCGCTATCGCCCTCGTGCTCGGCTACGGAGCGACCGTGGTCGACAATTACATTCGCGAGCAACGCGAGCGCCGACGACTCGCACAGTTCTTCTCACCATCCGTCGTCGACGAGATCGTGCGCCACCCTCGCCATGACGCGCTCAGCTCCCGGCGTCGTCTCATCACCGTCCTCTTCTCGGACATTCGTGGCTTCACCTCGCTGTCTGAAAAGGTCGAGCCGGAGCAGGTGGTCGCGATGCTGCGCGAGTACCTCACGGAGATGACGGCGGTGGTCTTCCGTCACGGCGGCACCGTGGACAAGTACGTCGGCGATTGCATCATGGCGCTCTACAACGCCCCCTTGGAAGATCCGGATCACGCCGTCAACGCCGTGAGCACAGGCCTCGACCTCCTCGAGTGCGCGCACGCCGTCTCGGCGCGGTGGGAGGCCAAGCTCGGCGTCCGCACCCGCAACGGTGTGGGTGTCAGCACCGGCGTGGCGGTAGTGGGTGAGATGGGCTCGCAACAGCGACTCGAGTACACGGCGATCGGCGACACGGTGAACCTTGCCTCTCGGCTCGAGAGCCTCACCAAGGAGCAGGGTGTCGACATGATCATCAGCGAGTCCACGTACATCGCCCTCAACGGGCGATTCCGGACCCGCGAACTGGGCGCCGTCGCCGTGAAAGGCAAGGCGGCACCCATGAAGGTCTACGCGGTTCTGCCGGGAGCGCGCCGCAGTCATCGGCGTGCCACGCTCGAAACGGCGGCCTCCGTCGTTGCTGTCGGCGGCGGGCCGACCCGCACCGTGCGGACGCGTGATATCAGCGAGGGCGGTCTCGCCGTCACCGGGCTTTCCGCGGATCTCGCGACGGGGGCCGTCGTGCGGATCCAGTGTGAGGCGAAGGCGCTGACCACACCGATCCGTGCCGACGGGACCGTCGTCTGGCGGCAGGGCGAGCACGCCGGGATCGCGTTCACCACCGTCGACCACGAGGTGCGCCCTGCCCTCGCGGACTACGTCGCGGCCGAGAGTCGGAATCACGCTGTCACGGCGGCCGCTTCCGTGCGGTGACCGACCGGCGACCTCAGGCCACGACGTAAAGGGTTCGGCTACAGCGTCTTGACGACCTCGGCCGGCCAGGCGCGAGCGTCGACCTTCTCGTGCCACTGCTTGATCTTGCCGTCCCGGTCGATGACCACGCCCACGCGCGCGGCGCCCTTCTGGGGATCGACGTTCGCACCGTACGCGGTCCCGATCGTCCGGTCGGTGTCACAGATGAGCGGGAAGTTGAAGTTGAACTTCTCGGCGAATTTCTTGTTGTCGGCGGCGCTGTCGAAGGACGCGCCGATGATGATGGCGTTCTTGCGATCGCATTCGGCTTTGAGGTCGCGGAACCCGCAACCCTCGGCCGTTCAGCCCGGGGTGTCGGCCTTCGGGTAGAACCACAGGACGACCGTCTTGCCCTTGAAGTCCGACAGCTTCACCGTGTTGCCGTTGTGATCGCGCCCCGTGAAATCGGGCGCCTTGTCGCCTGGCTTGAGCATGCGCGCTCCTTGTCTAGCGTGAGGGCGGAATGGTTTCATTACGCCACGAGCTGCGCCCATCCTGCGACGCGCGGCGCGCGACGTCAAGGCGCCCGCCGTCGTGGCTCAGCGCGCGCGGACGATCTCGGAGGCGAAGGCCTCCAGCGCCTCCCAGTCGTACGGCCCGTTGCGGAACGCGATGCTGAGCCGCGTGCAGCCGAGGGCACGGAACTGATCAACCATCGTGTGGGCATCCTTCACGGTCCCCCGCAGATAGCCCGTGCGGTCGGCGCGGTCCCCGGTACCGAAGTGGCTGCGGAACACCTCGTCGGCGCGGGCGGCGCCCGTGGCGTCGACCCCGAGGTAGAAGCCGAGATTCACGGTGCGCATGATCGTCTTCGGGTCGCGTCCTTCCGTCTCGCACCACCGGTCGAGCACCTGGCTCTTGTGCTTCCAGTCGGCGGGACCGATGTAGGCGCCGTTCCACCCATCCGCGTACTTCGCGGCCGCGCGCAGCGTGCGCTTCTCGCCGCGCCCGCCGATCCAGATGGGAATGCGCGGCTGCAGTGGCTTGGGATTGTTGGGAGCGTTGGACACCTGGAAGTGCTTGCCCTGGAAATTCGCGCGCGGCTGCTCGGGGTACAGCAGCAGGCGCATGATCTGCGCGTACTCCTCGAGCATGTCCTCGCGGGGACCGATGGAAGGAAACGCGATGCCGAAGGCCCTGGCCTCGTCGTCGTGCCAGCCGGCGCCGAGTCCGCACTCGACGCGTCCGTTCGAGAGATGGTCGATCGTGGTGAGCGACTTGGCGAGCAGCCCCGGGTTGCGGTACGCGACGCAGTACACGCCGCTACCCAGCCTCACGCGCGTCGTGTCCATCGCCGCCGCGGTCAGCGTCGCGATCGCCTCGTAGCAGTCCATGTCGCCGCCGCGCGGCGGTGATTCCTGGAAGTGATCGGAGACGGAGAACCAGTCGAAGCCGTTCGCGTCGGCAAACTTCCACAGCTTGCGCATCTCCGCCAGCGGTCCGCCCATGTGGCCGATGTGGATCCCGAATTTCATGTCACGCTCCTGTGAGAGCCGAGAGTG
>JBKKCN010000367.1:0-3639 GCA_046712525.1 Candidatus Rokuibacteriota bacterium | reverse complement strand
CCATCTACGCCATCGACAACGGCCTTTGCTTTCACGCCGAGCCCAAGCTGCGCACCGTCATCTGGGACTTCGGGGGCGCGCCCATCCCCCCCGCCCTGCTGGATGACGTGCGCCGGCTGCTCGAGGGGGGCCTGCCAAAGGCGGTGACGGCGGCGCTGGCCGCCGAGGAACGGCGCGCGCTCACCGGCCGGGCGCGGGCGTTGCTCGCTGACGGCCATTTTCCGGTGGACGAGACAGGCACCCGCTACCCTTGGCCGCTGGTGTAGGCTGACCGCGTCCGACACCTGCGAAGGGAGAACCACCATGGGCGAGTCCATCACCCTGATAGCCGAGGACGGCCACCGCCTCTCCGCCTACCGCGCCGCTCCCAAGGGCACGCCCCGCGGCGGGCTCGTGGTGATCCAGGAGATCTTCGGCGTCAACTCGCACATCCGGAACCTGACGGACGGCTTCGCCGCCGACGGCTACGTGGCCCTCGCCCCCGCCCTCTTCGATCGCGTGGAGCGGGGCTTCGAGACCGGCTACGGGCCCCAGGACATCGAGCGCGGGCGGGCCGTGCGCGGCAAGCTCGCCATCGAAGAAGCCCTGAAGGACGTACGCGTGGCCGTCAACGAGCTGGCCAAGGCCGGCCTCTCGGTGGGCGTGGTCGGCTACTGCTTCGGCGGCACCATGGCCTGGCTCGCCGCCACCCGCATCGACGGCGTCGCGGCCGCCGTGGGCTACTACGGCGGCGGCATCGCCGACGCCGCCAACGAGCGCCCCCGCTGCCCCGTGATGCTCCACTTCGGCGAGACCGACGCCTCCATCCCCCCCGAGCACCACAAAAAGGTCGCCGCCGCCCACCCCGAAATCCCCATCCACATCTACCCCGCCGGCCACGGCTTCAGCTGCGACGAGCGCGGCAGCTACCACGAGCCCAGCGCCCGCACCGCCCGCGACCGCACCATGGAATTCTTCCGCACCCACGTAGACTGACAAAAAAGACTAACGAGCGAAGCGAGGTTTTCCTGCGTTGTCCCTTCTGAAGTCCACCCACCTGCGTTCGGCGGGGGCGGGGTGGGCTTCGGGGTCGGGGGACCCGTTTCCCTCTCAACTCTGACACGCACGTCGGCGTGTCGATGGAGCCCAGCCACCACGGGTCCGATTCGGCCACCATCCACGTGGTCCCCGACCCCGAAGCCCACCCCGCCCCCGCCGAACGCGGAGCGGGCGCCGACCCTAAGGAGTGAGCAACCCCAGGTGCCGCAAGATGAACGCGTAGTCGAAGGCAACTTCGCGCAGCAGATCGTAGCGCCCGGAAGGCCCGCCGTGCCCCGCGCCCATGTCGATCTTGAAGAGGAGCGGACGATCATCCGTCTTCGTCGCCCGCATCTTGGCCACGTACTTCGCCGGCTCCCAGTACATCACCTGGCTGTCGTTGAGTGACGTGCGCACCAGGATGGACGGGTACCGCACGGCGGCGACGTTCGTGTACGGGCAATACGACTTCATGCAGTCGTAGAACTCGCGCAGCTTGGGATTGCCCCACTCCTCGAACTCGCCCACGGTGAGCGGTAGCGTCTCATCGAGCATCGTGTTGATGACGTCCACGAAGGGCACGCGCAGGACGGCGGCCGAGCACAGGTCGGGGCGCAGGTTGAGCACGGCGCCCACCAGCAGGCCGCCCGCGCTGCCTCCCTCGATGATCAGGCTCTCGCGCGAAGTGTAGCCACTGTCGACGAGGAAGTCGGCGGCGGCGGCGAAGTCGGAGAACGTGTTGCGCTTGGCGAGCATGCGGCCGGCGTCGTGCCAGCGCTTGCCCATCTCGCCGCCGCCGCGCACGTGCGCGATGGCGACGCTCACCCCGCGCTCCAGCAGGCTCAGCCGGTTGGAGGAGAACGTGACCGGGTACGGCAGACCGTAGGCCCCGTAGCCGGCGAGCACGAGCGGCGTGCTGCCGTCGCGTGGGGCGTCCACCGGGCGCACGAGCGAGATCGAGATGCGCGTGCCGTCGGGCGCGATGGCGTGCACGCGCTCGGAGCGATAGCGGGAAGGATCGTAGCCGCCCAGCACGGCGGTCCGCTTGAGCAGTGTCAGCGAGCGCTCGGCCACGTCGTAGTCGAACACCGAGGAGGGTGTGACCAGCGACTGGTACCGGAAGCGGTAGCGGGTAAGGTCGAACTCCACGTTGGCCTCCCCGCTCACCTCGTACGTCGGCTCCGGAAACTCCACGTGGCGCCAGGCATGATCGCGCACGTCCGCCACCCGCAGGCGGATGAGCCCCTCGTGGCGCTCCTGGACGACGTAGTGGCCCGCAAAGACGTCGACGTCCTCCAGCATCACGTCCTCACGGTGCGGGATGACCTCCGTCCAGCGGAGCGGCTCGCTCACCGGCGCCGTGACGAGCCGGAAGTTGCGCCGCCCGCCCCCGTTGGTCCGGATATAGAAGAGCCCGCCGCCGTGATCCACCTCGTACTCGTGGTCCTTCTCGCGCTCCTTCAAGAGCGTCCACTCCGCCTCCGGCCGCGCGGCGTCCAGCACGCGATACTCCGTGGCGGTGAACGACCGCGAGGAGGCGAACAGGAACTCGCGGCTGCGTGAGCGCGCCACGTACAGGCGGAAGAGGGCGTCCGTCTCCTCATACAGCAGCACGTCGGGCCCGGTGTCGCCCACCCGGTGACGCCACAGCCGGTAGGCACGCTTGGCCTCGTCCTCCGTGACGTAGAAGAGCGTGGCGTCGTCGGCCGCCCACGCCACGGACGACACCTTCTCGATGCGCTCCGGTCCGAGCACGCCCGTGCGCAGGTCCTTGATCTGCAGCGTGTACTCGCGAAAGCCCGTGACGTCGGTGGAGTACGCCAGGAGGTGGCCGTCGTCGCTCACCGAGTACGCGCCGAGCGACAGGAACTCGTGGCCCACGGCGAGCGCGTTGAGATCGAGGGTCACTTCCTCGGGGGCGCCCGCAGCGACGGCACGACGGCAGAGAATCGAGTACTGCTTGCCCGTCTCCGTGCGCGAGTAGTAGAAGTGCCCGCCCTTGCGATACGGCACGGACTGGTCGTCCTCCTTGATGCGCGCCAGCATCTCCCGGTAGAGGGCGTCCTGGAAGGCCAGGGTGGGATGCATCACCGCGTCAGTATGGGCGTTTTCCGCCTCCAGATGAGCGATGACGGCAGGGTCGTCCTTGGCGCGCAGCCAGAAGTAGTCGTCCACGAGCTCCTCCCCGTGGACGACGTCGACCTTGGGCATCCGCTTGGCGATGGGTTCCATGTCTGCACAGTACCAGAGCACCGAGGCGTGGCCTCGCCCCCCCCCAGCGGGGGCTCCGGCTACCCCCGATGGCGGTGACCGGGGTGTGATTCTGAAGCGGGCCAGGATGGGCTAGGCGGCGGGCCGTTCCCGGTCGATGAACTCCTGCGCCTGCATGACTCCAAACGCCTGAGCGGCCTCCTCCGTCTCGAACGTGCGATCTGGGACCGGCAGCGGCGTCACCTGCACGGCGCCGCCGACGTCGTGGGTGACCTTGGCGACCACGGCGAAGGTGCCGTCTCTCATCTGCTCGGTCACCACGGAGATCGCGCAGCCGTTGTGCGTCGTCGGATAGTGCTCACGGTTGACCATGGCATTCCTCCTCACCTCTGACCGAGCGACCCGCGTGCC
>JBKKCN010000366.1:0-5420 GCA_046712525.1 Candidatus Rokuibacteriota bacterium | reverse complement strand
GTACGTCTGGGTGGAACCGTCGTGGCGCCCCCTGGTCGCGCGGTTGGCCTCCGCCTTCGTCCTCGGCGTTGCTCTCGTACAATTCCGGCGCGTCTTCGCCGACCGCCTCGCGGACAGTGGCCACTCGGCGCTGGACGCGGCGCGCCACCGTCGCCGCCCCGAGCCCAGCGTGCCCCACCACTTTCGCGATCTCGCGAGCGACGTGCGCACCGCCCGGCGCAGCCGCCGCTACTTCGAGAGGACCTTCTGGCCACGGCTGCAGGCGATCACGTCGCGGCCACTGGTTCGCCCGCCCGTTCGGCGCGGCCGTGGCCCCAGCCTGGCGAGTCTTCGTGCCGTGATCACCGCCATCGAGAAGCAGCCGTGAAGGTCGCCGCCGTTGCCGAACGCGTCCGGGAGGTGGTGCTCACGCTCGGACGCATCGTGGTGGGCAAAGACGACGTCCTCGAGCGAATCCTCGCCGGCATCCTCGCCAACGGCCACGTCCTGGTCGAGGACTATCCCGGCCTCGCCAAGACCCTCATCGCCCGGCTCCTGGCCCAGGCGCTGGATCTCGGCTTCCGCCGCATCCAGTTCACGCCCGACCTGCTTCCGAGCGACATTACCGGCAGCTACCTCTACGACCAGCGCGAAGCCCGATTCGAGTTCCGGCCCGGTCCCGTCTTCACCAACTTCCTGCTCGCCGACGAGATCAACCGCGCCACGCCCAAGACCCAGGCGGCACTGCTGGAAGCGATGCAGGAAGCGCAGGTGACGGTGGAGGGACAGGCATTCCCGCTCGCGCAGCCCTTCCTGGTGATCGCCACCCAGAACCCCATCGAGCTGGAAGGCACCTATCCGTTGCCGGAGGCGCAGCTCGACCGTTTTCTGCTGCGCGTCGGCATCGGCTATCCAGACGTGGACGCGGAGCGCGCGATCTTACGCATCCGGCGCGAGCGACGTACGGACGCGGTGGCGGTGCCCGTCCTCGTCACGCGCGCGGAGCTGCTCGCCATGCAGGCGGTGCTCGAGGACGTGTTCGTGAGCGACGCGCTCGAGCGGTACATCGTGGCCCTGACCCAGGCCACGCGAAGCGATGCCCGCGTGACGCTCGGGGCCTCGCCACGCGGCAGTCTCGCCGTTCTCAAGCTCGCCCGGGCGGAGGCGGCCATTCGCGGCCGCGATTTCGTGCTGCCCGACGACGTGAAGGCAGTGGCGGTGGCCGCGCTCGCCCATCGTCTCGTGCTGCGCCCGGAGCTGTGGGTTTCGAGGACGACGCCGGCGCAGGTGGTCGAGAGCCTGCTCCACCAGATTCCGGCGCCGGCAGCGTCCGCGTGAGCTGGCGCCCGACGGTCCTGAACGTCTCCTTCCTGACGCTCGCCGGCTGGGCGCTCTTCCTCGGGGTCCTCACCGGTCGCGCCGACCTCGTCATCGTTGCGGTGCCTCTGATCGTCGCCCTCGTCGCCGCGCGACGGCCGGCGGCGCCCGCGGAGGTGCAGCTCCGCTACGAGGTATCCGCCGAGCGCCTGATCGAGGACGAGCGCGTGACGGTCACGGTCACGCTCCGGGCGGACGAGGCCGTGCCCCTCGTGGAAGTGCTGGAGCCGCTGCCGCCGCGCGTGCAGGTCGAGCGAGGGCGCAACGCCGCCTTCTTCACGCTGCGGGCGGGCGAGGAGGTTCAGTGGCAGTTCGTGCTGCGATGTGCCGGCCGCCAGCGCCTGCACCTGGGCGGCGCGCATCTCCGGCTGTGGGGACCGCTTGGCCTCGCCGCCGCCGAAGGCCGTTATCGTGCGCCGCAGACAGTGGCCGTCTACCCGACGCTGGCGCCGCTCCGGCATCCGCCGCGTCCCCTCCGGACACAGACGTACGTCGGCAACTACGTGTCGCCGGCCCAGGGCGAAGGCATCGAGCCCGGCGACATCCGCCCCTTCGCCCCCGGCGACCACGTCCGCCACGTGAACTGGCGCGCCACGCTGCGGCTCGGCACCCTGCACGTGACGCAGCACCATCGCGAGCGCAACGCCGACGTCGTCCTCATGCTCGACACGCTGTCCGAGGTGGGCGCGCCCGGCGCCACTGTCGTCGACGCCGCCGTGCGCGGCGCCGCCACTCTGGCCGCCGCTTATCTGGGCCGAAAGGACCGCGTCGGCCTCATCGAGTACGGCGGCCAGCTCCGCTGGGTGAGGCCGGGCTCAGGCCGGGCACAGCTGCAGCGGGTGCTCGACACTCTCCTGGACGCGTCGGTCGTCTTCACGTACGTGACCCGCGACGTCGACCTCATCCCGCCGCGCATCCTGCCGCCCCAGGCCCTGATCCTCGCCCTGAGCCCGCTCCTCGACGCGCGCTTCGTGCGAGCCGCGACCGACCTCGCCGCCCGCGGTTTCGACCTCGTCGTCATCGCGGTGTCGCCGGTCGCGTCGGCCCGCGCCGCCGTACGCGGGGGGCGGGTCGCCGATCTCGCCGCGCGGCTGTGGTCGCTGGAGCGCCGCATCGAGCTCGACGAGCTTCGACGCCGCGGGTTGACCATCGTCGACTGGAATGGCATCGAGCCTCTCGACGCGGCCCTCGCCACCCTGCGCCGGCCGCGCCTGGGGCGCGTGCTCGCGTGATGATGCATCTGGCGGCGATGGTCCTCGTGGCGGTGCTCGTCGCGATCCCGCTCGCCGTCCTGCCCGCCGCGCCCGTCACCTGGCTCGCGATTCTTGCGTTCGGCGTCGGCAGTGCTGGCGTGATCGTCCGATCGACGCCGATAGTGACCGCCGGCGCGTCGCTGGCGCTGATCGCGTATGCGGTGGCGCTCGTGACGGCGAGGGCAGTGGTGGATCCGGTGGCCGCCATCGCCTTCGGCTCCGCGCTCGTGCTCCTGCTGGCGCTCGTGCACTTCGCCGCGCGTGTGCACGGCGCCGCCATCGGACCCGCGGTCATCGCCGTCCAGATCCGTCAGTGGCTGGTCATCGTCGCCCTCGGCGTCGTCGCCGCGGTCGGGCTCACGGCGGCGGCGACGGTGCTCGGTGCCACGTTCCGGGGCGCGTCACTCCCGGTGGTCGTGGTGGCCGCGGCGCTCGGGGCCCTCATGACGACGGCCGGCGTGATTGCGCTGGTGACGGCGCGTGCGGCGCCACCCTGAGCGCCTTCCCCGCGCGCGTTACCGCCCTGCCCTCCTCCCCGCCCGCGCGTGATATTCTCGGCCACCGTCCTGATAGGCCTGCGTCGCGGAGGTCACCATGACCCGTCGTCGCTTTTCACGCCCGCTCGTGTCCCTGCTCGCCGTCGCCGTCCTGCCGTGGCTCGTGGCGGGGCCGGCCTCAGCGCAGGAGCCGTTCCCGACCCGACCCGTGACGATCGTCAATCCGTTCCCTCCGGGCGGCCAGGCGGACCTCACCGCGCGCCCGCTCGCCGTCGCGCTCGAGCGCGTGCTCAAGCAGCCCGTGGTCATCAGCAACAAGCCCGGCGCCGCCGGCGCCGTCGGCATGCAGTCGGTCGCCATCGCCAAGCCCGACGGCTACACGATCGTCATCACCGTGCCCGCGATCTCGACGGTGCCCGAGGTGGACCAGCTCTTCGGACGGCCGCCGACGTTCGCGCGCACCGACTTCGTACCCATCGCGCGCCTCAATGCCGACCCCACGATCCTGGTCGTGAACGCCGACCTGCCCTACAAGAGCGTGAAGGAGCTGCTGGCGGACGCCAGGAAGCGGCCGAACGAGATCGTGTACTCGAGCTCGGGGATCTACGGCGCGTCACACGTTCCCACGGAGATGCTGCTGCACGCGGCGGGCGGTCTCAGGATGCGCCACTTGCCCACCACGGGGGGCGGGCCCGCCACCACCGCGGTGCTCGGCAACCACGCTGCGTTCTGGATGTCCACGACGGGGCCGGCGGCGGCACACGTGAAGTCGGGCAAGTTCCGCGCGCTGGCCGTGAGCGGAGCGGCGCGCCACCCCCACCACCCCGACGTGCCGACGCTCAAGGAGCTCGGCTACGACGTCGAGTACTACCTCTGGATCGGGCTCTTCGCGCCGAAGAACACGCCGACGGCGGTCATGAGCGTCTGGCGAGACGCCGTGCGCAAGGCGATGCAGGACCCCGAGTTCAAGGGCGCGATGGACAAGGTCCAGGTGCCGCCGGCCTACCAGGACGCCGACGAGTTCCAGGCGTGGTGGGACGCCGACGCGGCGCGGCTGGCGGAGGTCATCAGGAAGATCGGCAAGGTCGAGATGAAGTGAGACTCAGGGGCCGGCGAGCACTCGCCGCTCGTAGAGCGCACTCAGGATCTCGTCGATGCCCGCCGAGGCCCACAGGTCGAAGAACGGCGACTGCTGCATGGCCATGAACTCCCGGGCGTCCCGCTCTTTGCGCTGCGCCTCGGTCTCGCCCGCACGCGCCTTCTGCTGGTGACCGCGCACGAGATCCTTGTGATAGATCGCGGGGTACTCCAGATACCGGTAGAGCAGGCGGAAGTCCTTCGTGTAGATGCCCACCGCCGGCAGTGACGCGAACTCGCCACCGTTCTTGGCGTTCATGAACTCCAGCATCAGGTCGTGGTTGCTGTCGGGCGCTGCGGACGGATCCGGCCGTCGGCGATCGAGGATCTTCTTGCCGTCGCGATTGAAGATGCGCAGCTCGAGAGGGCCGGCCTCGGCCAATCGCTGCAGCATCGGAATGTCGCGGCGGCAGTCCGACGACCAGTCCTCGGAGACTACGAGGATGTTCGCGGGGCCGTCCGGTTGAGCGGCGAGCCACGTGATCGCCGCCACCTGGTAGTCGGCCAGGCGCGCGCGCGCGTAGCGCTCGCGGACCACGGCGCTGTTGTCCTTGCGCGGTCCGCCGATGGAACCGGCGTCGGGATGATACGCGGCGAATCCCTCGCGCGCGAGATTCTCGGGGGTGCCCACGTACTTCACGTACTGGTCGAACGTCATGCCCTTGGCGAAGCGCTCGGGGGTGACGACGCGGCCAACCATGCTCGCCTCCTTGAGTCCCCGAGAGTACCATCGCACCCAATCAGAGACGGAGGTCAGCCATGACACGCACGTACAAGGTCATCGACGCCGATGGACACATCCTCGAGCCCCTCGACCTCTGGGACAGGTACATGGATCCCGTCTACCGCGAGCGCGCCCCTCGCCTCATCATCGACGACAACGGCAAGGAGCGTCTGCTCCTGGAAGACAAGATACTCGGCAATCCCAAGGGGTTGGGACGGCTCGGCGCCGTCGGAGCCCGGGACGGCTCCGTGGCCGCCGACACGATGAAGTACGCGGAGGGCCGTCCGGGAGGCTTCGACCCGCACGCGCGCATCAAGGACCTGGACCTCGACGGCATCGACGCGGCCTTTCTGTATCCGAGCATCGGCTTGTTCTCGGGAGCCGTGAAGGACCCCAACCTCGCGGCCGCGATGTGCCGCGCCTACAACCGCTGGCTGGCGGACTACTGCAAGC
>JBKKCN010000365.1:0-7528 GCA_046712525.1 Candidatus Rokuibacteriota bacterium | reverse complement strand
AGTCGTAGACGTCGTGCGGGCACACGGAGTGCTCGACGGGGAAGAGCGGTGAGACCTTGTAGTGCTTGAGGATGACCTTGCCGCGCGGGTTGATGATGAAGCCCACGTTGAAGAAGCGGTCCTTGAGATCGGGATGCTTCGCCTTCGCCTGCGCCATTATGAAGGCGTTGTACTCCTTGGCGATCTTGCCCAGCTCCTCCGTCTCCTCGCCCGTGATGTCGATGGCGCACTCGCGCGCGAAGGTGGCGTGGTCGAGGTCGAGCACCTCGTCGTTGAAGGCCTGCAGCGCGCCCTCGGGAAAGGCGATGAGCCTCACCGGCAGGTCCAGGCTGGACAGCCACGAGGCCGCCTTCACCAGATGGTGCAGGTGCTCGAGGTTGATCTTGATGTCCTTGCGCTTGCGGATGCCGCGCACGGTCGGGATGAGCCCGACCGCGGTGTAAGGCTTGATCATCGCGCCCGCCGCTCTAGCTGAACATCGAGAAGTCGACCGCCTTCTCGGTGATGAACTCCAGCAGCACCGGCGTGCCCTCGCGGGTCTTGGCGATACCACGCTTGATGGCGGCCTTGATGTCGCCGGGCGCCGTCACGCGCTCGCCGTAGCCGCCGAGGGCCTTGGCGAAGTCGGCGTAGTTGCCGCTGATATCGGTCGACCGGTATTTCTCGGTGGCCGTCTTCATGATCTTCAGCTCGATGGCCATGGAGAAATTATTCAAGAGGATGGACAGGATGGGGATGCGCTCGCGCACCGCGGTCTCGAAGTCCATGCCCGTGAAGCCGATGGCGGCGTCGCCCCACACGTTGATGCAGAGCTTCTCCGGCTGCGCCAGCTTGGCGCCCATGGCGAGGCCGAGGCCGTAGCCGAGCTGCGTGGTCTTGCCCCAGCCGATGTACGTCAGCGGCTCCGTGGGCTCCCAGAAGGGCGAGAGCTGATCCCGCGGGCTGCCCGCGTCGTGGGTGATGATCGTGTTCGCCACGTCCACCGTGTGCATGAGGTCCCAGATCACGCGGTAGGGCGACAGCGGTGTGGTGTCCGCGGTGAGGCGCGGCATCCACTGCGCGAGCCAGTCGGCCTTGAGCTGCTTGATCTCCTGCGACACGCCGGCGGCGCGCCCGCGCGGGCCGCCCTTGAGGCGGTCGCGCACTTCCGAGAGGAGCGCGTCGAGCGTGAGGCCGGCGTCGCCGATCAGCGCCAGCTCGGCGGGTACGTCCTTGTTGATGTCGGTGGGATCGAGCGTGGCGTGCGCGATCTTCTTGCCCTTGGGCATGGCCACGCCGTAGTTCGTGGTCGCGAACGAGCAGCCGATGCCGAAGATCAGATCGGCGTTGGTCAGGAAGTGATGCAGCGCCTTGCTGATGGAGCGGCCGCCGGAGCCGAGCGACAGCGCGTGGTTCTCCGGAAACGCGCTCTTGCCCTGCAGGCTCGTCGTCACCGGCGCCTCCAGCAGCTCGGCCAGCTCACGGAGCTGCTTCCACGCCTTGGCATAGTGCACGCCCTGGCCTGCGTAGATCACGGGGCGCTCGGCCGCCACCAGCGCGGCGGCGACACGCGAGACGTCTTTCGGGTCGGGCGCGCTGCGCATGCGCGGCGTGGGCGCGTAGCTCCAGCCGTCCGGCACCTCCTCCTGCAGGAGGTCGGTGGGCAGCTCCACGAGCACGGGGCGCGGGCGGCCATTCTTGACCTGCGTGAAGGCGCGACGCATGGCGGCGGGCACCGCGTCCGCCATCACCACCTGCTCGCACGACTTCGTGACGTGCTGGTAATTCAGGAACGAGTTGAAGTTCGGCGGCACGTTCATGATGCGGCGGTTGTAGCCGGCGGGCAGGACCACGATGGGCACGGAGTCGCCGAAGGCCTGCGCCACGCCGCCGAACGCGTTCTCGGTGCCGGGCCCGTGCTGCATGGCGAAGACGCCGATGCGGTCGCCGGAGGAGATGCGGCTCACCGCGTCCGCCATGTGCAGGCCGACGCGCTCCTGGCGCACGATGATGGTGCGGATGTCGGCTTCCGCGGCGGCTTCGATGATGGGGTTGACGGGGTAACCGATCAGAAACTTGACGCCTTCGCGCTTCAGGATGTCGGCGACAACCGCGGCGGCTTTCATATCTCTGTCCTCCGTTCGATGACTTCGGCGTACGAGACTATACGCCGAAAAGTGCTGCGCGTCGGCGGCGTGCGTTTCGTGGGCGCGGGGCGGGGTTCGGGGGGCCGGCGACCACGTGGATGGTGGCCGAATCGGAGCGAGGGCGGCTGGGCTCCATCATCACGCCATAGGCCTCGGGCAGCGCTCGCGCGAGCTCGTCCTCGGTCGTGGCGGGGCAGAACGAGCAGGCGCACATCCGGGCGCGCCTCGGGGACGCATGCCGGGTCCGGCAGGGGTTCGATGAGAACGAGTTGTAGTATTGTGTTTCACAATTAGGAGGCGACCAATGCTAACCCGTTTGGTCGGGGCAATCGCAGTCGGTTCGCTCGTTACGCTCGGCCTCATTTCATTGAGCTACGCGCAGGACCTGCCCAAGACGCAGTTCAAGGTGATCGGTCTCAACAGCCCTACGGTGGCGTCGATCGTCGACGAAGTGCCGTTTTGGCGAGAAACCCTGTCCATGGCGTCGAGAGGGGCGATCACCGCGGACATTACGCCGCTCGACCAGATGGGCATCGACGACAAGACGATGCTGCGGCTCCTGCGCCTCGGGGTCATGGACTTCGCAGGCATGGATATCTCCAAGATGGCGGGCGACGACCCGCGCTTCGAAGGCTGCGACCTCGCCGGCATCACCCTCGATGCGGACAAGGCGCGCGCCGGGTGCGAGGCCTATCGCGCAGTGATCGACCGCCAGATGCAGAAGAACTGGAACGCGAAACTGCTCGCTTTCGGCGGCAACCCGCCGCAGGTGTTCTGGTGCCGCAGCGTGGTCGGCGGCCTGAACGACCTCAAGGGCAAGAAGATCCGCGTCTTCAACAACACCATGCGCGACTTCCTCTCCGGCATCGGCGCCACCGCGATCAGCATGGCGTTCGCCGAAGTGGTGCCGGCGCTGAGCAGCGGCGTCGTCGACTGCGGCGTCACCGGGAGCCTGTCGGGCAACACCGCGGGATGGCCCGAGGTGACCAAATCGCTCTATCCCATGTCGCTCGGCTGGAGCATCAACGTGCTGGCTGTGAACCTCACGAGCTGGAATCGGCTGGACAAGCGCGTGCAGAGCTTCATGCTGGAGCAGGTGAAGGCCTACGAGAACAAGATGTGGGACACGCTCAAGAAGGCAACCGCCGAGGCCGACAACTGCAACACCGGCAAACAGCCCTGCACGATGGGCAAGCTCGCCAACATCACGATCGTGCCGGTGAAGCCGGCGGAGGCGGAGACGCACAAGAAGCTCGTCGAGGGCGCGGTGCTCGCCGGCTGGGCGAAGCGCTGCGGCGCCGAGTGCACCGCGGAGTGGAACAACACCGTCGGCAAGACGCTGAATCTGAAAGCAACCACGCCCTAGCGGCGCCGCCGTCGCGCAGTCCAGTGCCGGCTCTACGGCGGGGAAAAGGAATGAAGCGCCTGCAGGCAATCGCCGAGGGAATTTCGCGGGGCGGCGCGATCGTCGGCGGTGCGATGGTGTTACTGGCTGCAGTGACGATCTGCGTCGACATCGTCTTGCGCTATGCCTTTTCGCTGACAGTCGGCGGCGCGGACGAGCTGTCCGGCTATGCTCTCGCCATTGCGAGCGCTTGGGGTTTCTCCGCGGCACTGCTCAGTCGCTCACACATACGCATCGATACGGTGTACGTCCGGGTCACGAGACGCGCCCGGGCCACGCTCGATCTCGTAAGCTTGGCCGCCTTCGCGTTCTTCGTCGCGCTCGTCACCTGGCACGCCTGGGGTGTGCTGCGGCAGTCTTACGTGTCCGGTTCGCGCGCCCTCTCGGCGATCGAGACGCCCCTCGTCATCCCGCAGACCCTGTGGTTCGTGGGCTTGGCATTCTTCGTCGCGGTTGCGCTCTTGCTGCTGGCGCGCGCGCTCGTCGCCTATCTGACGGGGGACCTCGACAACCTGTTCGAGTTGATCGGCTCGAAGTCCGCGGTGGCGGAGGTCAAGGAGGAGATCATCGCCGTCGAGCGCGCGCTCGATAGCGAACGGAAATAATGACGGCCGCAATGTCTCTTATCGTGCTGCTGGTCGTGCTCGGTAGCTCGATCGCGGTCGCCGCCGGCATGGGGCTGGTGGGGCTGATTCTCAATCAACTGTATTCGCAGATGCCGCTCACGCGGATCCTGGGCGAACTGACGTGGTCGACCACGAGCAACTTCATTCTCACCGCCATTCCCTTCTACATCATGTTCGGCGAGATCCTGCTGCGCAGCGGCATCGCCGAGCGCATGTACAACGCCCTGGTCCAGTGGCTGTCCTGGCTGCCAGGCGGACTGATGCATTCGAATATCGGCTCTTGCGCGCTGTTCGGCTCGGTATCGGGATCGAGTGTCGCGACAGCGGCGACGATCGGGGTCGTGGCCATGGGCGAGATCGACAAGCACAAATACAACGAGCGCCTTTTCCTCGGCACGCTCGCGGCCGGCGGAACGCTCGGCATCCTCATCCCGCCCTCGATCAATATGATCATCTATGGTGTGATGACCGACACCTCCGTGCCGAAGCTGTATCTTGCCGGATTCATTCCTGGCTTCATCCTCACGCTGCTGTTCAGCTTGACCGTGCTGATCGCGTGTCTCTGGAGACCGCACTGGGGCGGAGAGAGAATCTCGACCAATTGGGAGGCTCGGATCCGGACGTTACCCGATCTGCTGCCGCCGCTCGCCTTGCTGATGATCGTCATCGGCGCCATTTTCTTAGGCATTGCGACCGCCACCGAATCGGCTGCCGTTGGAATTATCGGCGCGCTCGCGATCACGGCCTGGCGCCGACGGCTCACCCTCACCATGCTGCGTGACGTATGCGAAGCGACCGTGCGCACGACCGCGATGGTGGTGGCCATCCTGGTCGGGGCCTTCTTCCTGAACGTCGTCATCCAGACGATCGGGCTCACCCAGCAACTGGGCAGCCTGATTACGGCGTATCAGCTCACGCCGGTCCAGGTCCTCACCGCGGTGATCGTCCTGTACCTGGTGCTGGGAACGTTCATGGAGGAGTTGTCGATGATGATTTCGACGATCCCCATCACTACGCCCTTGATCCTGCAGGCCGGCTACGATGCGGTCTGGTTCGGAATCCTCCTTGTGCTTCTGATTCAAACCGCCATGGTGACGCCCCCCTTCGGCATCAACCTTTTCGTCATCCACGGCATTCGCGACCGCGGCACGCTTTCCGACGTCGAGCGCGGCTCGGCACCCTTCGTGGTCGCATTGCTGCTCATGATCGGATTAATCTGCGTCTTTCCCGAAATCGTGATGTGGCTGCCGCGAATAGTGGGATGAGCCGCACCAGCGCCGGTTCCCCCCCGGGCGGGGCCGGTCGGGATCAACCGCCTAGTTTCCCGGCGGGGAGAAGGTCATATAAGCTCGATCACGATATTTCCGCCGGTATCGAGGGAAGCATGTGCGCCGGGCGGGATGACGCAGGTCGCGTCGTACTCCTCGACGATCAGCGGACCGGCCCGCGGTGTCGAGAGATCTGAGCGGCGCAGGATCGGCGTCTCGAGCCAGCCGATGTCCGCCCCGAGGTAGGCCCGGCGCGGTGGCGGCGGCGCGGGCTCGGCGCGGCTCGGACGCACGCGCTCGGGGACGCTTTCACCTTCGCGTAGGCCATGGCCCACGACCTGGATCGACACGAGTTCGACCGGCTCGTCGGGGCCGGCGCGGTGGCCATAGGTCTTTTCGTGCTCGCGGCCGTAGGCTTCTTCGAGATGGGCGAACGCGGCGGCGTCGATGGGGCCGTCGGGAAGTGGCACCGTGAGCTCGTAGCTCTGTCCCTGGTAATGCAGGGCCGCCGAGCGGCGCAGGCGGGCGCGCTCCCCGGTGAATCCTTCCGCGGCGAGCTGATCGAGCGCCTGCTTTGCGAGCGCGTCCCAGGCGCGAGCGATCTCGTGCGCATCCGCCTTGCGCAGCAGGCGCCGGAACGTGCGGGAATAGTGGTGCTCGACATCGGCGTAAAGTAACCCGAACGAGGAGAAAAGCCCTGCGGAAGGCGGCACGACGATGCGCCTCATGCCGAGCGCCGCCGCCATGCCGCAGGCGAATACGGGGCCGTTGCCGCCGAAGGCGAAGAGCGCGAACTCGCGCGGGTCGCGGCCGCGCTCGGTGGATACCGCCTTGATGGCGCGGATCATGTTCGACGCCGCGATGAGATGCGCGCCGTAGGCTGCCTGGTCGAGTGCCATGCCGAGCGGGGCGGCAACCTTCGCGGCAAAAACCTCTCGCGCTTTGTGCGCGTTGAGCTTCACGGCGCCGCCGAGGAGATGCGACGGGTTGAGGTAGCCGAGCAGCAGGTTGGCGTCGGTCACCGTCGGGGTCTCCCCGCCGTTGTCGTAGCACACCGGGCCGGGGGAGGCGCCTGCGCTTTGCGGCCCCACCTGCAGCGAGCCGGCGGGGTCGATCCACACGAGGGAGCCACCGCCCGCGCCGACCTCGGCGAGATCGATCGCCGGGACCTTGAGCGCATAGCCGGCGCCGCTGAGCAGCCGCGAGCCGATCATGATGCCCGCGCCCACCGAGTACTCGGCGGCGCGCGTCACCTCGCCGTCCTCGACGATGGACGCCTTCGCCGTGGTGCCGCCCATGTCGAAGGTGATGAGCTTCGACAGCCGCCGGGCACGCGCGAGCGCCTGCGCGCCGACCACGCCGCCCGCGGGTCCCGACTCGATGATGTGGATCGGCCGCTCGATGGCCGCCGCGTCCGTCGTCAGGCCGCCGTTTGACTGCATGAGCAGCAGCCGCGCGCGCACGCCAGCGTCGTCGAGGCCCTTGCGCAAGGCCTTGAGGTAGCTCGAGACGATGGGTGTCACATAGGCGTTCACCACCGTGGTCGAGGTGCGCTCGTACTCCTTGATCTCCGGAAGCACCTCGCAGGAGATCGAGCAGAGCAAGGAGGGGGCTTTCCGCTTGATGATGTCCTTGATGGCCAGTTCGTGCACCGGATTGGTGAACGAATGCAGGAGGCAGACCGCGATCGCCTCGACCTTCTCGGCAAGAAGCGCATCGACGGCGCGCTCGGCATCGCGCGGGTCGAGCGGGCGCTGTACCGCCCCCTGGGCATCGATGCGCTCGTCGACCACCTTGCGCAGGTAGCGCTCGACGAGCGGCGGCGGCTTGGTCCAGCCGATGTCGTACATGCGCGGCATGCGCAGCGTGCGGATCTCGAGCACGTCGCGAAAGCCCTTGGTCGTGATGAGCCCGGTGCGTGCCCCCTTGTGCTCGAGGATGGCGTTCGAGGCGACCGTGGTGCCATGGCGGATCTCCTCGATCCCCTCGCCGGCGAGGCCGGTTTCGCGGAACACTTCGAGGAGGCCGTCGACGATCGCCTGCGCGTAGTTCTCGACGCTCGAGGAGATCTTCTTGGTGTGGAGCGTACCGTCGGAGCCGAGC
>JBKKCN010000364.1:0-10096 GCA_046712525.1 Candidatus Rokuibacteriota bacterium | reverse complement strand
GCCGACGCCCGGGTTTCCAGATCTTTCCAGATGGCGCGCTGGTCGCTCACGTGGCCGGCGCTGCGGCGCAGCGAGCGGGTGACCTGGCCGGCCTTCTTCGCCCGCAGCGAGGCGTACAGCGAGGCGTCGCCGGAGGTGAAGTGACGGCTGCGCCACGCCCAGCGGCCCTGCTCGACTCAGCTCACCGGGATTGTGACGGTGGCGTGGGCGTCCACGAGCACGGTCGTGTTCAGTATGCGGTTCTGCTTGGCGCCCACCAGCTCCTCGCCGTCCAGCAGCAGCAGGCAGTGCCCGGCCGCGTTGGTGACGCTCAGCGTGGGGACGACGCCGTCCTCACCCACCTCGGTGATGGTGACGAACTCGTCCAGCTCGAGCAGCGTGAGCCAGTCGGGCTCGTCGTCCTTGTCCGTGAGCAGGGGGATCATCGTGAGCGCGCCGTGGCCGACCCCATCTCCCAGGGCCAGGCGGTCCAGCATGGCCGCGATCGGTTCGATATCGGCGACAGTCGGCATCGAGAACCTCCACTTTTTCTGCAGCGTCGCCGGCGGCTGTGACAGCGGCGGTCACAGGAGTTAGTTTTGCCTGCCCGACGGCTGGAGCGGTCCCGCGGCAGGCTCGGTGGTGCATCTGGCATCTAAGGCCACGTCGGAATGATTGCTGCCATGATTGCGCACACAGGTGGGGCTTCACGGTGCGCTACGCCCGCGCCTCAAACTAGCTACTGCAAGCAAGAGGAGCAGGCCGATGAAGTGTGACGTGGTGGTCGTAGGCGCCGGTGCAGCTGGACTCGGCGGCACGAACTTATGCAGGCGGGGCGGAGGGTAGTCGTTCTCGAGGCGAAGCACCGCATTGGTGGCCGGGTCTGGACAGCTTACCCATGGCTGGAGGAGCTCCGGACGACGGAGCTCTACGTCACCGACGCCCTCGCGCGCGCCCTCCCCGACGTGCGCATCGAACCGCTGCGCGGCCAGGCGCGCGAGGCGATGACCACGGCGCCGGAGCTGTATGCCGAGGCGGTATCTCGCTTCCTGCTCTCGTAAGCGCGCGGCGCTGAGTTCGCCCCGCGGGCGGATCCTCCGCTCATGCGCCAGCGTCTTGGCGTTCCGTCACCGCGGCGTGGAGACGTTCATCGACCGTCAGCAGCTGCAGTCCTGCGAGTTCGCGCCGCGCGAGGACGAAGGTCGCGAGGTGGATCGCGTCCAATGCCCGCAACGCTCGGTTGCGGGCGACCTCGCAGGACATCTCACAGACGCGGCGGGTGATCTCCCACAATTCGCACCGCGCCCAGATGGCGGCGATGTCTCGCTCGGCATCGGCAAGCCGGTCCTCCCCGGCAACGCCGAGCGCGCGCAGCCTGATGATCGCCCGGCAGGACTCCACCAGGGAAAGGCGCGGGGACACGAGGACGCGTGCCGACCGAATCCGCTGCTCGATCTCCGGCAAGGTTCCACTCTCGATCGTCGCCCGCAGTACGGCCGACGTGTCGAGATACAGCAGTGTGCCCGAAGCCGGGCTAGGAGCGATCGCCGCGAACCTCGTCGAGCAACCGGGCGGCCGTGCCCGGCGGCAGCCCGAGACCCTTGACCTTCCAGGTCCAGTTCCCCTTCGGCAGGCTTGGGCGGGTGAGTTCTCCTGCCTCGGCCAGGGCCTGGAGTCGTTCCTCGATCGACAGCACGGCCGGCCCCTGCCGGTGGGCGGGGCGCAGCTCGGCAACGACTTCGTCGCGGTCCGTGATCAGCACGGTTTCCCCGGTCCTGACCAGACGGATATACTCGGAAAGGCGAGCCTTGAGTTGCTTCACGCCGACCGACTTCATGCCCCCATCGTAGTCACCGGTGGTCACAGAGTCAACCCGTCGGCGGGCGCCTGAAAGACGCACTGGTGCTGCGGCGCCTCGGCGGCGTTCGAAGCGCCCCGTCCGTGGGCCGCGCGACGGCCGCGCGACCCAGCCGAGTAACGGCAGACTTTCTGCACGAAGTGTGAGAGCATCCGCTCCCACCACAGGCGGCATGGACGACTCCGCTCTTCTCCGCACCCAGAAGCTGACGCGGCACTTTGGAACGCTGCTGGCGGTCAACAGTGTCGACTTCACCGTCCGTGCCGGCGAGCTGCGGGCGATCATCGGGCCCAACGGCGCCGGCAAGTCCACCTTCTTCAAGCTGATCTCCGGCGAGCTTCCGCCGAGCGCGGGACGGATCTTCCTGGAAGGGCGGGACATCACCGGTCTGCCGCAGTTCGCGGCCTCGCAGCTCGGCATCGCGAAGTCGTTCCAGATCACGACGATCTTTCCCGGCCTCAGCGTCTTCGAGAACGTCCGCGTCGCCCTCCAGTGCCGGCGCTCCGTCCTCAACTGCTGGTCGCGCGCGGACCGGTTGCCCGGGCTCGTGGAGCGCGCGCGCGAGATCCTGGCCGCCGTCGGGCTCGACGGCAAGGCGGGCGAGCTGGCCGCCAACATCGGCCACGGGCTGCAGCGCCACCTCGAGATCGGCATCGCGCTCGCGTGCGAGCCGAAGCTGCTGCTGCTCGACGAGCCGACGGCGGGCATGAGCCCGGAGGAGACCGAGCGCACCATCACCCTCATCAAGCGCATCGGGCAGGGGCGCACGGTGATTCTGGTGGAGCACAAGATGAAGGTCGTCCTCGACATCGTCGACCGGATCACCGTGCTCCACCAGGGCGCGGTGCTGGCCGACGGCACGCCGGACGAGATCCGGCGTGACACCGTCGTGCAGCAGGTCTATCTGGGCGCGCGGCTGACCGCGTCCGCAGCGCGCGCATGACAGAGCCGCTGCTCGCGGTCGAGGACCTGCACGCCTACTACGAGCAGAGCCACGTGGTCCAGGGCGTGAGCCTGCACGTCAACACGGGGGAGATCGTCGGCCTCGTCGGCCGCAACGGCGCCGGCAAGACCACGACGCTCAAGGCCATCATGGGCGTGGTGCGCGCGCGGCCCGGGCGCGTGCGCCTGGCGGGCGTGGACATCACGCAGCTGCCGACGCACGCGATCGCGCGCGCGGGACTGACGCTCGTGCCCGAGGACCGGCGCATCTTTCCGAGCCTGACCGTCGCCGAGAACCTTCGCGTGGCGTCGCTGGCGGTGAGGGACGGGGGAACGCCGCGGGCCAGCCTCGAGCAGGTTTTCGAGTACTTTCCCCGGCTGCGGGAGCGTCTGGGCCACACGGGCGAGCATCTCAGCGGCGGCGAGCAGCAGATGCTGGCCCTCGCGCGCGGGTTGCTCGCGCAGCCGCAGCTCATGCTCGTGGACGAGCTCACCGGCGGTCTGATGCCGATTCTCGTCGAAAGCCTCATGGCCATCCTGGGGCGAATCCGCGAGCGAGGGATGACCGTGCTTCTCGTCGAGCAGGACCTGGGCGTCGTGCTCGACCTCGCCGATCGGTGCTACGTGCTCGACCAGGGCCGGATCCAGTTCCATGGCAGCGCCAACGAGCTCCGCGAGAACCGCGAGATCCAGCAGCGGTACCTCGGCGTGAGCTGAGAAAGGGAGACCTCCATGACCAGACGCCGCTTCCTGAAGACCACCGTGACCCTCGCCGCCACCGCCGCCCTACCGGCCTTCGTGCGCGAAGTCGGCGCCGCCACGCCCATCCGGGTGGGCATCATGCTGCCGTTCTCCAAGGTGATGACGGCCCTGGGGGACAGCACGCTGAGTGGGTTGATGTTCGGCCACAAGGAGTTCGGAGCCGAGATCGAGGGGCGCCCCATCGAGATCTTCCGTGAGGACGATGCCTCGGATCCGTCGCTGGGGTTGAGCAAGGTCCGCAAGCTGGTGGAGAAGGACAACGTGGACATCGTCATCGCGACGGTGTCGAGCGGCGTGGCGGCGGCGATCCGCAACTATCTCCACGACAGCAAGCGGCTCTGGCTGAACCCGATCGCGACCAACGACACGCTCGCCGAGAAGGAGTGCAGCAAGTACCATTTCCGCTTCTCCGCGAGCGGCTGGCAGATCGCCGCCCCCCTGGGCACGTGGGGCAAGGCCAGGCTGGGCGACCGCGCCTACGTCTTGGCGTCGAACTATGCCTACGGCCAGCAGACGTCGGCGCACTTCAAGAAAACCTTCACCGCCGCCGGCGGCACCATCGCCGGCGAGGCGTTTCCGCCGCTGGGTACCAACAACTTCGCGCCCTACTTCCAGCCCATGCGCGACGCCAAGCCGCCCTTCGCGTTCGTCAACCTCGTCGGCAGCGACGCGGTGGCGTTCGTGAAGCAGTACGCGGAGTTCGGAATGCAGAACATCAAGGTGATCGGCCCCGTGAATCTCATCGACGAGACCCTGCTGCCCGCGCAAGGCGAGGCCGCCGCCGGCATCTATTCGATCTCGTACTACACGCCCAGCTACGACATCCCGCGCAACCGCTGGTACTCGAAGGCCTACAAGGAGTTCGCCCCCGGCAAGGAGCCCGACCACTTCAACGCGGCGGCCTTTGACCTCATGCAGGCTCTGTACGGCGCGGTCAAGTCCACCAAGGGCGACGTGTCGAACAAGGAGAAATTGATCCAGTGGATCGAGAGCGCGAAGTTTGACAGCCCGCGAGGCCCGCTGCGCTTCGACCCCAAGAACCACAACCCGATCCAGGACCAGCACATCCGCATCGTGGAGGCCAGACCGCTACGGTCGGTGGTGGTGGATACGCTGAAGGACGTCACGCACCCCGACGGAGGCTGTAAGCTGGCGTGATGACGGCCGCGGCCGGTCGCCGGAGGCGCGCATGTCGCTGACCTCGATCGTGACCCAGGTGCTCATGGGCCTCACGGTGGGGGCGAACCTCATCCTCCTCGCGACCGGCCTCACCCTCGTCTTCGGCCTCATGGAGGTCATCAACTTCGCGCACAGCGCGCTCTTCATGCTGGGCGCCTACGTGGGCTACACGACGTACCGGCTGTCCGGCTCCTTCTGGCTGGCCCTGCTCATGGCGCCCATCGCGATGGGGCTGCTCGGCGGCGTGCTGGAGCGCTTCCTGCTGCGGCCGTTGCGCGAGAAGTACCCGACGTCCCACCTGCTGCCGCTGCTCCTGACGTTCGGGCTCACCCTCTTCTTCGAGGGCGTCGCGAAGATGATCTGGAGCGCCGACATCGTCTCCTTGCCCAAGCCCGCCGTCCTCGCGGGCGTGATCACGCCGGCGGGCGTCACGCTGCCCATCTACTGGATCTTCGCCCTCGTGACGGCGGCCGTGCTCGTGTGCGGCCTGTGGCTGCTCGTGGAGCGCACGGTGCTCGGCCTGAAGATCCGCGCGGCCACGCAGGATCCCACGATGGCCGCCATCCTCGGCGTGGACGTCAAGCGGCTGAACACGGCGGTGTTCGCGCTCGGCTCGGCACTCGCGGGCGTGGCGGGCGTGGTGCTGGGCGCGCTCACGAGCCTGTATCCGCAGATGGGGCTCACCTTCGTCATCGACGCCTTCATCGTGATCGTCATCGGCGGCCTCGGCAGCTTCAAGGGCGCCATCCTCGGCTCGCTCCTGCTCGGTCAGGTCCAGAGCTTCGGCGTGGCGCTGCTGCCGGAGTTCACGAACCCGCTCGTGTTCCTGGTGATGGCCGTCATCCTCATCTTCCGGCCCAGCGGCATCTTCGGCGCGGTGCAGCGGCGCTCATGACGCGCTGGGTGCTCGCCGCCGTCGTGGGGGTCCTGCTCCTCATCCCGCAGGGGATCGGCACGCTCTACTCCGCCTACTACGTCAATCTGCTGACGTGGGTGCTCATCTTCGGTCTCTTCGCGATGGCGCTCGACGTGTCGCTTGGCTACGGCGGCCTCGTGTCGTTCGGCCACGCCGCCTTCTTCGGCAGCGGCGCTTACGCGGCCATCCTCGTGCTCAAGCACGTCGCCTTCTCGCTGCCCGCCTGCCTCGTGGCCGGCGTCGTCGCGGGCGCGGTGATCGCGGTGGTCGTCGCGTACTTCGCCGTCGCCTCGCGCGGCGTCTACCTGGCGATGCTCACCTTCGCGTTCGCGCAGCTGCTGTACGAGTCGTCGATCAAGTGGGTCGGCTTCACCGGCGGCAGCGATGGACTGCCCGGACCGGGTCGCCCGCCCCTCGTGCTGGGCCCCATCTCCATCACCCTGGCCGACCGCGAGCAGCTCTACTACCTGGTCGTCGGCTTCGTCGTGGTGGGATACGTCGTCGCGCGTCGCCTCGTGGGCTCGCCGTTCGGCGCCGCCCTCATCGCGGTGCGCGAGAACGAGGCGCGTGCCGCCGCCATCGGCATCGACGTGCAGCGCCACAAGCGGCTGGCGCTCGTCGCCTCCGGCGCGCTCAGCGGGCTGGCGGGCGCGCTCTTCGCGCTGTTCCAGAACTTCGTGTCCCCCGAAACGCTCTTCTGGGCGATGTCGGGAGAGGTCGTCATCATGGCCCTCCTTGGAGGGCTCGGTACGCTCTATGGCGGCATGATCGGCGCGGTCATCGCCGTCGGGTTTCGCGAAATCCTCAGTACCTACACAGAGAACTGGCTCGTGTTCCTGGGGGCGCTCTACGTGCTCTGCGTGATGTTCTTCCCGCAAGGGCTCATGCGCCTCCGGCGGCGACGGGCCGCACACGATCAGTCGGCCGGGCTCACGCCCGCGGAAGCCAGGAGGTAGTGCAGATGGCCGGTTCGGAGAAAACGATCAAGGTGCGCGGCAAGTCCATCCAGATGTACGAGGGCGGGGAAGGGCCGCCCGTGCTCTACCTGCATGGCGCCGGCACGTTCTGGTGGCTACCCGCGCACGACCTGCTCGCCGCGCGCCATCGCGTGGTCGCGCCCGTGCACCCGGGCTTCGGCGCCTCCACCGGCGTCGAGGAGATCGACGACATCGAGGACCTCGTCTTCCACACGCTCGACGTGCTCGACGAGCTGAAGCTCGACCGCGTGGACGTCGTCGGCGGCTCGATGGGCGGCTGGATCGCCGCCGAGCTGGCGCTGCGCCAGCCGCAGCGCGTGAATCATCTCGTGCTGGTGAATTCCGCGGGCATCCGCCTGCCGGACGTCCCCCCACCGGACCTGTTCCTGGCGAGCCTGCCGGAGGCGCGCGAGATGCTGTTCGCCGATCCGAAGGGGCCCATCGCGATGGCCGCGATGCCGGACACGCCGCCGCCGCCCGAGAAGATGGTGCTCATCATGAAGGGCAGGGAAGCGGCCGCGCGCGTGCTGTGGAACCCCCACGTGCGCTATCGCAAGCTCAAGAGCCGCCTGGATCGCATCAAGGTGCCCACGCTCGTCGTGTGGGGCGCCGACGACAAGTTGTTCCCGCTGCCGTACGGCGAGGCGTTCGCCAAGGGCATCCCTGGCGCGCGCCTGGCGACGATCCCGCGCTGCGGCCACCTGCCGCTCGTGGAGGCGCCGGACAAGTTTGCGAGCCTCGTGCTCGATTTCCTGAAGGCCTGAGGGAGGAGATCCCAATGCAATTCGTCCTCTTCAACCTGATGCCCTGGCCCTACATGGGCGACGACTTCGACGAGCGGCACAAGTCGTCGTGGCTCACGTACTCCAACAGCCACTTCGACGCCAAGCTCGGCCACGACCTCTACAAGACCTACATCGACCACCTCGTGGCCGGTGAGCGCCTGGGCTTCGACGCCATCGGCGTCAACGAGCATCACCAGAACGCCTATGGGCTCATGCCGTCGCCCAACATCATCGCGGCGATGCTGGTGCAGCGCACGAGCAAGGTGAAGATCCTCGTGCTCGGCAACGCGCTGCCCCTCTACGACCACCCGCAGCGCGTGGCCGAGGAGTTCGCGATGCTGGACGTCATCAGCGGCGGCCGTCTCATCGCCGGGCTCGTCGTCGGGCTCGGCGTGGAGGCCTACTCGTACGAGATCAACCCGACGATGTTCCGCGAGCGCTACCGCGAAGCGCACGACCTGATCCTGCGCGCGTGGACGGAGCCGGGACCGTTCCACTTCGACGGCAAGCACTACAACTTCCGCTGGGTGAACCCGTGGCCGCTGCCGATGCAGAAGCCGCACCCGCCCATCTGGGTGCCAGGCTCGGGCAGCATCGAGACCATCCGGTGGGTGGCCGAGCACCAGTATCCGTTCACGGCCGTGCCGTTCTCGCCGTTCGAGACGATGAAGGAGCACTTCGATACGCTGCGCGAATACTCGTCCACGACGCTCGGCCGCAAGGTGCCACCCTCGCACGTGGGGTGGCCCGCGCTGATCCACGTCGCGGACACGGACGCCCAGGCGCGCGAGGAGGTCGAGCCCGCCTTCTGGTACCTGGCCAGGAAGGGCCTGCGCCTGCCGCGCGAGTACATGTTCCCACCGGGCCATACGTCGGTCGAGTCGCTGACGCGCGTGGCGGGACCCAAGCGCAAGTACATGAACACGCTGTCCACGTGGGACGAGGTGGACGAGGGCCGCTTCGTGATCTACGGCAGCCCCGCCACGGTGCGCGACCAGATGCGCGAGTGCATCAAGGCCGCCGGCTGCGGTATCGTCACGTGCATCTTCCAGATCGGCAACCTGCCCACCGACAAGACGATGAAGAGCATGGAGCTGTTCGCCTCCGAGGTGATGCCCGCGCTGCGGAAGGACATCCCGTGGTGACCTCGGATCTCTGCTTCCTGGACGCCACCGAGCTCGCCCGCCGCATCCGCGCTCGCGAAGTGTCTCCGGTCGAGGTCGCGCGCGCCCACCTCGACCGGATCGCCGCCATCAATCCGGTCATCAACGCCATCGTCACGCCCAACCCGCGCGCGCTCGACGACGCGAAGGACGCCGAGGCCGCCCTCATGCGCGGCGAGCTGCGCGGCCCGCTGCACGGCGTGCCGATCACGATCAAGGACTGCTTCGACACCGCCGGCCTGCGCACCACGCGCGGCTCGAAGCTCTTCGCCGATCACGTACCCCGCGCCGATGCCACCGCGGTCGCCCGGCTGAAGAGCGCGGGCGGCGTCGTCCTCGGCAAGACGAACCTGCCCGAGTTCGCCCTGTGGTGGGAGTCCGACAACCTCGTCTTCGGCCGCACGCGCAATCCGTGGAATCTCGATCGTATCGCCGGCGGCTCCACGGGCGGCGAGGGTGCCGCGCTCGCCGCCGGGCTCACCGCGCTCGGCCTCGGCAGCGACGTGGGCGGCTCCATCCGCCATCCCGCGCACTGCAACGGCGTGGTGGGGCTGAAGGCCACGCACGGTCGCGTGCCGCTGACCGGCCACTGGCCCGCGGCGCTCTTTCACGCGATGCACGTCGGTCCGCTTGCGCGTACCGTCCGCGACGTCGCGCTCGGTTTGCGCGTGCTCGCCGGTCCCGATGGCCACGACCCCTATGCCGTGCCCGTTCCGCTGCCCGCGCTCCCCGAGGCGCCGGCGGCGCTGCCTGCGCTGCGCGTCGGTGTCACGTGGGACGGCGGCGCCGCGCCCGTCGATCCCCAGGTGCGCGCGGTCGTGGAGCGCGCGGCCCGTCGACTCGCCGAGCTGGGCTGCCGCGTCGAGCCCGCGCGCATCCCCGGTCTCGATGACAACGACTGGAACGCGCTCACGATGACGCTCTACGCCGCCGAGGCGGGCGGCTACCTCGGCGCGGTCATCGGCGGACGCATGAGCGAGGTGCACCCGGTGCTGCAGCGCCGGCTGTCGTTCAAGGTCGCCTCACTCGACGACTACCTGGCCGCGCGCGCGGAGTGCGACCGCCTCAAGCACGACGTCGCGCATGTCTTCAGCGAGTACGACCTGCTGCTGGGACCGGTCTCGCCGACGCCCGCGCACGCGCACGGGCTGACTGAATTGACCGTTGGCGGAAAGACCGTGCCCGCGCGCCATGTGCTGCGGGCCACGCTGCCATGGGACATCACGGGGTCACCGGCGTTGGCGATGGCGTTTGGGTGGAGTGAGGATCGATTACCGATCGCCATCCAGTTGATTGGACGGCACTACGACGAGGCGACCGTGCTGAGCGTGGGGCTGGCGCTGGAGTCCGCGAGCGAGGTGCTGGGGAAGCGGCCAGGCCTGTAACCCGTTGACGGTCACTTCACCGGCGGAAATACGCCTCGATCCACATCTCGAGTGTCTGATCGTGTCGCTCCACGTCACCGATGATGATCGGGCGAAGCTCCTCGCGGTAGCGCGCTCGCAGGATGTTCGCATCGAGAGGCACGGACTTCG
>JBKKCN010000363.1:0-2637 GCA_046712525.1 Candidatus Rokuibacteriota bacterium | reverse complement strand
GCGCGACCGGAGGGTCGAATCGATCGAGCGAGTCCCTCGGGATTGTCGGGCTCCGTTCGGTCCGCCGACCGGAGTAATCGTTCATTTATTGTCTTACGAGCCCTAAGAGCCTGGAGCGCTGCCGAGCGCTTGGGGGCTTGGGGGCCCTTCGAGGCCCCATGTAAGTCAATTCCGGTGGATGAAGCGGATGATGTCGTCGACGACGGGTGGGGAGCGGAAGAGCGGCGAGAGCGCGAGGAGGATCCGGCTGTGCCCGATGCCGGGATAGACGATCTCTTCCACCACGCCGCCCGCCTCACGGATCCGTGACGCCAGCCGCGTGCTGTTGGCGGGATTCACCGTGTCGTCGGCGGCGCCCTGCAGCAACAGGATCGGCGACTCGCGGCCGTCGACGAAGTTGATGGGTTGTGTTCTCGACCATCCGCCGGAGGGGCCGAAGACGGGACGGAGGGCGGCGCTGAAGGGCAGGAAGTCGTAGGGGCCTGCAAGCCCGATCGTTCCCCGAATCGAGCGCGCGTCGAGACCGAGGGTGCCAAGGTAGGTTTCGTCGAGTGTGAGCAGGGCAGCGATGTGTGCGCCCGCCGAGTGCCCGACGAGATAGATGCGCCCCGGGTCGCCGCCGCGCTCGGCGATGTGATCACGCACCCAGCGCACGGCGCCCGCGCCGTCCTGCACGAAGGCGGGGAACTCGACGGCCGGGTAGAGCCGATAGTCGGGAATCACCGCCACGAGGCCCCGCGCGGCGAGGGCGGCGCCGACGAATCGATACTCGTGCCGTGAGCCGGACTGCCAGTTCCCGCCGTGAAAGAACACCACCACCGGAGCGCCCGCCGCCGCCCGCGGGCGGTACACATCGAGACGCTGCTCGGGGAGCGGCCCGTACGCGAGGTCGCGCGTCGCCTCGTGATCAGCGGTGATCACCGTCGCGTCCAGCAACCGCAACGGTGAGCAGCCCGCCAGCGCCACGACAACGGCGAGGAGGATGAATCCGCACCGCGGCCACGACATGAGCGCCATCTGGTTCCATAGTAGACTCCGTTTTGTGGCGCTGCCGCTGGAAGGAATCGTCGTCGCGGACCTCACGCAGAACGTGGCGGGCCCCTTCTGCACGCAGGTGCTCGGCGACATGGGCGCGGAGGTGGTGAAGGTGGAGCGGCCCGGGCGTGGCGACGACGCGCGCGCATGGGCGCCGCCCTACTGGGGCGACGAGAGCGCCTCCTTCATGGCGATGAACCGCAACAAGAAGAGCATCGCCCTCGACCTCAAGCGCGACGGCGGCCTCGACGTCCTCAAGCGTCTCATCAAGCGCGCCGACGTCTTCGTGCAGAGCCTGCGCGCGGGCGTGGTGGCGGAGATGGGCCTCGATTTTGCGGGAGCGGCCGCCGTCAATGAGCGCCTCGTGTACTGCTCCATCACGGCCTTCGGCACCGAGGGCCCGCTCGCGCACCTGCCCGGGTACGATCCGCTCATGCAGGCGTACGCGGGGCTCATGTCCGTCAACGGCCACCCAGGCCAGGAGCCCGCGCGCGTCGGCACCTCCGTGATCGACATGGGCACCGGCATGTGGGCCGCCCTCGGCATCGTGGCCGCGCTGCGCCAGCGTGACGCCGACGGCCGCGCAGTGGAGGTGACCACGGCGCTCTTCGAGACGGCGCTGATGTGGACCTCGTACCACACGCTCGGCTACTTCGGCACGGGAGAGGTGCCGCAGCCGCAGGGCTCCGGCACCTCGATGATCGCACCCTACCAGGCGTTCCCCACCGCGGACGGCTTCGTGATGATCGGCGCCGCCTCCGACTCGCTCTTCGTGCGCCTGACGGAAGCGCTCAACGCCCCCGCCCTCGCCACGGATCCGCGCTTCGCCGACAATCCTTCGCGAGTGCGTCACCGCGCCGCCATCGTGGCCGCCGTCACCGCCCTCACGCGCGAGCGCAAGAGCGCCGACCTGCTGGAAGCGCTGCGTAGCGCGGGCGTACCGGCGGCGCCCATCCTGACCATCGACGCCGTCATGCAAGAGCCGCAGACGAAGGCGAGCGGCATGCTCGTCTCGGCGCCGCACCCTCGCTTACCGGATTACCGGTCCGTCGGTCTTCCGATCCGCTGGGACGGACGGCGGCCCGGCGTGCGACGCGTGCCGCCGCGCCTCGGCGAGCACAGCGCCGACGTCCTCACCTGGCTCGGCTACACGCTCGACGACGTGCGCAACCTCCAGAAGCAGGGGCTGGTGCAATGAGCGCGCCCGTGAGCTACCGTCATCTGCTCGTCGACCGCTCCCCCGACGGGCACGTCGTCACCGTCATGCTGAACCGGCCCGAGCAGATGAACGCGATGAACACGGGGATGGGTGAGGATCTGCTCGCGTGCTTCGACGGCCTCGCGCGCGACCCCGACGCGCGCGCCGTCGTGTTCACGGGCGCGGGCGACCGTGCCTTCTGCGCGGGGGGCGACCTCAAGGAGCGCAACGGCATGACCGATGAGGCGTGGCGGGCGCAGCACGTGATCTTCGAGCAGGCCGCCTTCCGCGTGCTGCGGTGCCCCGTGCCCGTCATCGCAGCGGTCGAAGGCTTCGCGCTCGCGGGCGGCTGCGAGCTGGCGATCCTGTCCGATTTCATCGTGGCCTCGGAGACGGCCGTGTTT
>JBKKCN010000362.1:0-4135 GCA_046712525.1 Candidatus Rokuibacteriota bacterium | reverse complement strand
CCTCTGCAGCCCGGCTTTCGAGAGCCACGCCCCCTCACACCCCGCCGTCGCGGGCCGTTACACAAGCACTAGTCCATGAACTTCGTGGGATCGACGTAGGTGACAGGCTTCATGATCGCGAACGGGTACTTGGCATCCTTCACGGTCTTGCCATAGAGCTGACCACGATTCGCCTGGTGATCTTTTTCCCGGATGGTCTGCTTGCCGATGGGCGAATCGATGGTGAGGCCGAGCAGGGCCTTGGCCACCTTGTCGGAATCGGTGGAGCCGGCCTTCTTGATTCCCTCCGCGAGGAACTGCATGCCGATGTAGCCCTGGATCGGCCACGACGACGGGTACTCGTCCTTCGTGTACTTGCTCAGCCGGGCCACGAAGTCCTTGTGGGCGGCGGGCCCGTCCTCCCAGTAGAAGGCATCGTACGAGTTACCCCAGATGCCGACGGGATAGTCGGCGCCCATCGTCTTCGTGGACTCGGGGGAGCCCGCCTCGCCGACAGCCATCACGTTGTACTTCACGGCGTCGAAGTAGCCGAGCGGCTTCGCCTGCTTGGCGAAGGTGAGGAAGTGGCCACCCCAGAGCGAGGAGAAGACCGCGTCCGGCTTCTTGGCCATCTGCGCGTTGATGAAGGGCGTGTAGTCCGCCTCGCCCAGCTTCGGCCATTGCTGGTCGACGATCTCCATCTGCGGCGCGACCTTTTTGAGATGCTCGACGAACGACTTCGTCACGTCCTGGCCGTACGCGTAGTCGGGGCTGATGGTCGCGATGCGCTTGGCGCCCCACTTGGCCACGATCTCGGCCGCGCTGCGTCCTTCCATCGTGGTGTTGGCCGACACGCGGAAGACGTACGGGTGCAGCTTGTCGGGCGCCGTGAGCTGATCCGTCTTCGGGATGGGCGCGATGAAGACGATCTTGTTCTCCTTGGCCACCACGGAGACAGCCGGCCCTTCGGCAGACGTCAGCGTGCCCACCAGGAAGTCCACGTTGTCTTTGAGGATGAGCTCGCGCGCAACGCGCACGGCTTCGTCGGGGTTGCCCTTGGTGTCGCGGATGATCAGCTCGAGCTTGCGACCGAGCACGCCGCCCTTGGCGTTGGTCTCCTCCACGAACATCTGCGCGCCCTTGGAGGCGGGCTCGCCGAAAAGGGCGCCGGGGCCCGACATGATCATGGGGAAGCCGACCTTGATCGGCTTCTGCGCGTCGGCCGCGAACGGCACCGTGAGCGCGAGCGTGAGTAGCAGCGTCAGGAACATGCGGCGTCGCATACGGATCTCCTTCGTCAATGAAGAGGGTTCGGTCAGAAGGCCGGACGACCCGGCACTTTCACACGCAGCCGGTACAGCGACGTGGAAGCGGTGATGAAGAGCGAGCGGGAGTCGTCGTCGCCCCACGCGAAGTTGGCGGTGTATTCGGGGACCGCGATCACCTCGAGCAACCTGGCGTCGGGGTTAAAGACATGGATGCCGCCGGGGCCGCAGCAGTACACGTTGCCGGCGGAGTCGATCTTCATGCCGTCGGGCGCGCCCGGCTGATCGCCCTTCGTCTCCGCCCACACGCGGCCGTTCTTCAATGTGCCGCCGGGGGCGACGTCGAAGACGCGGATGTGCTTGCGGGCGGTATCGTTGATGAACAGGCGTGACTCGTCGAGCGAGAAGCAGAGTCCGTTGGGCCGGTCGAAGTCGTCCACGAGCAGCTCGGTGGCGGCGGGATCGGCGCCCACCTTGTACACCCCCTGGAAGTCGAGCTCCTGGGGGCGCTCCACGCCGTAGAACTTCGCGCGGCCGTAGGGCGGATCCGAGAAATAGATGGCGCCGTCGCTGCGGCACACGACGTCGTTGGGGCTGTTGAGCTGCTTGCCCTTGTAGTGCGTGGCGAGGGGCACGATGCGCCCGTCCGCTTCGGTACGACTCACGCGGCTGGAGGCGTGCTCGCACGCCAGCAGTCGCGCCTGGCGGTCATAGGCGAGCCCGTTGGACATGTGGCAGGGCTTGCGGAAGGTGGTGATCCCGTCCTTGGCCGACCACCGCCGCATGTGATCGCCCGGCATGTCGCTGAAGAGCAGGTACTTGCCCGCCGGATGCCAGACGGGGCCTTCAGTGAAAAGGAATCCCGTTCCGAGCTTCTCGAACTCGTGAGACGCCGTCATTTCTTGGCGGCGGCTCCCGGCTTGCCCGCCACGTACCAGTCGGGCGGCGTCACTTCCTTGAACACCACCCAGATCGCCTCGCGCGGCAGCTTGCAGACGTCGGAGAGCGCGTCCGTGACCCGCTTGGCGATCTCGTCCTTGCGCGCCTTGTCGTGCCCCTCGTAAATGGTGATGTCGACGAATGGCATGGGATGACCTCCTCCGTTGGCGGTCGGGAAACGGGCCACAACGTACCACGCAGGCGCGCCGCGGGACAACCCGCGCCCGTCTCAGACGATGCGGCCACCCTTCATGACCGTCAGGCGTGAGCGGTCCTGCAGGACGGTGATGTCCCGCAGGGGATCGCCGTCGACGATCACCAGATCGGCGAGCTTGCCGGGCACGAGGGTGCCGATGCGGTCCTGCATCCGCATGAGCTCGGCGCCGTGGCGCGTGGCGGCCACGATCGCCTCCATGGGCGTGAAGCCGATGACGTCGACGAAGACCTGGATGTCCTTGGCGTACTCGCCGTGCGGACACCAGGCGAACCCGAAATCGCCGCCCGGGCACATCCGGATGCCGAGGTCCTTCGCACGCCGGTATGTGTCCGCCGCCTGCTTGATCTCGTCGCGCAGGCCGCTGGGCCCGATGACGTCTTCCGTGATGCCGAAGCGCGGGCCGTTCTCGATGATGGAGTAGAGATAGCGCAGGCCGGGGACGAGGAAGAGGCCCTGGTCGGCGATCCGCCGCAGCGTGTCGTCGTTGGCGTAGGTGGCGTGCTCGATGGAGTCCACGCCCGCCTGCGCCGCCACCTCGCTCGAACGCTCGCCGCGCACGTGGGCCGACACCATGCGGCCGCGCATGTGCGCCTCGTCCACCAGCGTGCGTACCTCGTCGAGTGTGTACGTACAGTCGCTGATGGGCGTGTGGGGCAGGAGGGCGTCGCCGCCCACGTAGCACTTCACGACATCGGCGCCGTCCTTGATCACCCGTCGCACGGCGGCGCGGATCTGCTCCGGCCCGTCCGCGATGATCGCGAGGCCTTCCATGCCGAGCTTGAGATACGACGGGTTCCAGTCCGCCATGCCGCCCGTGGCGCAGATGTCGCGTCCGGCCGCGAGCAGGCGCGGACCCGGGTAGAGGCCCTCGTTGATGGCGCGCTTGAGAGCCACGTCCACCGCGTGCACCGAGCCCGCCGACCGCGCCGCCGTGTACCCGCACCGCAGCGCCAGCTCCGCGTTCTTCGCCGAGACGAGCGTGGAGTACTCGGGCGGGCAGTTGAGGTCGAGGTCGGCGATGGCCTTGACGTTGTTGTAGGAGAGGTGGATGTGAGCTTCGACGAGGCCCGGGATCACGGTCTTGCCCGCGACGTCGACGACGCGCGCGTCCGAGCCCGGCGCATCGGCCGGCGCCAGTGGCCCCGCGTACACGATCGTCTCGCCTTCGATCACGAGCGCCGCACTGGCCACGGCGGGCGCTCCCGTGCCGTCGATCAGCCGCGCATTCTTCAGATAGGTCCGCATGGTGACCCTCCAGGTGAGCCGGAGTGTACCGTCAGATGAGGCGTCTGAGGAACTGCGCCGTGTCCATGCGCCGTCGCACCGAGGCAACGTGTCGCTGGTAGCCCGGGCCCGTCGCCCCCGGATGCCAGGAGGCCGGCCGCGGTAGCGAGGCCGCGAGCTGGGCGGCCTCGTGCTCGTCGAGGTCCGCCGCGCGCTTGCCGAAGTACCGCCGGCTGGCCGCCTCGGCGCCGAAGACACCGGGGCCGAACTGCGCGACATTCAGATAGAGCTCCAGGATCCGCCGCTTCTCCAGCTTTTGCTCGAGCTGCCAGGTGAGGATGGACTCCTTGATTTTGCGTGTGGGCGTCCGCGACGGCGACAGCCAGAGATTCTTGGCGAGCTGCTGGGTGATGGTGGAGGCGCCACGCGGCGCATGCTGTTCCTCGACGGCGGTGACCAGCGCCTTTTTCACTTCCTCGAGCTCGAAGCCGCGATGGGAGAAGAAGTTGAC
>JBKKCN010000361.1:0-11079 GCA_046712525.1 Candidatus Rokuibacteriota bacterium | reverse complement strand
CGGGCGCGGGCTGGGTGGTGGTCCGCACCTCCGCCATGGACCGCCTACCGCCCGCGGGCACGCGCGTGTCGCCCGCGCATGCTCCCGCCATGGCCGCCATCGTGGGAGCGCGCACGCAGGCGGCGCTGCGCACGAAGGCGGGCGCGCACCACTTCCGCTTCGTCGGCATCGAGGTGAGGCCGCAAGAGGGCGGCTACACCAAGAACCTGATCAGCCTGGGGACGGCAGAGGAGAAGGACGCGAGCGCCCTGCCCCACAGCTTCATCTTCGACCGCTGCTACATCCACGGTGATCCCAAGGTGGGCGGCCGCCGCGGCATCACCCTCAACGGGGGCGCCACCGCCGTCATCGACTCCCACGTGTCCGACTGGAAGGGCAGTGGAGAGGACACGCAGGCGATCGCGGGGTGGAGCGGGCCGGGACCGTTCAAGATCGTCAACAACTATCTCGAGGGCGCGGGTGAGAACGTCATGTTCGGCGGGGGCGATCCGAGCCTGCCCAATCTCACACCCTCCGACATCGAGATTCGGCGCAATCACTTCGTCAAGCCACTCGCCTGGCACCACCGCGATCGCGCGCACTTCACGGGCACGCGATGGACGGTGAAGAACCTCTTCGAGCTCAAGAACGCGCGGCGGGTCATCGTCGACGGCAATGTCTTCGAGAGGAGCTGGCAGGAGTCCCAGGGGGGCTTCGTGATCAAGCTCAGCCCGCGCAACCAGGACGGCACCGCCCCCTGGTCGACGGTGGAGGATGTGACCATCACCAACAACGTTCTGCGCGGCGCCAAGTCCGGGATCGCCATCCACGGTACCGACGACGAGAAGCGCAGCCAGGACACCAAGCGGGTCCTCATCAAGAACAACCTCTTCTACGACATCGGGGCGGAGCGCTGGGGCGACGACACCAGCCTCCTCTTCGCCGTCACCGACGGGGCCAGCGACGTGGTGATCGATCACAACACCGCGCTCCACGAAGGCAGCATCAGCTTCAACGAGGGCCGCCCCAACAAGGGCTTCGTGTTCCGGAACAACATCGTGCGGCACAACGAGTACGGCATGGCGGGCAGCGGCGAGCGCGCCGGCACCGGCACCCTCGCCCGCTACTTCCCGGGCGCGGTGGTGCTGAAGAACGTGTTCATCGGCGCCAACGCCGCCGACTATCCCAAAGACAACTTCTTCCCCGCCTCCGTGGACGCGGTCGGCTTCGTCGATACCGCGCGCCACCAGTACGCGCTCTCCCCGAAAAGTCGTTACCGGCGCGCGGCCACGGACGGTGCCGACCCCGGCGCCGACATCGAGACGCTACGGGCGGCGGTGGGCCGCGGGCTCCTGCCATGAGCGAGACGCTCTTCTGGCTGGCAGGCGCATGCCTCGTGTACGTCTATGCGGGCTATCCCGTCCTCGTGTGGGCGGCGGCCACCCTGCGCGCGCGCCCGCTGCCGCGCGCGAGCATCCTGCCCTCGGTGAGCGTGCTCGTGTCCGCGCACGACGAAGAGGAGCGCATCGACGCGCGGCTGCAGAACCTGCTCGCGCTCGACTATCCGCGCCACCGCATCGAGATCCTCCTCGGCTCCGACGGCTCCACCGACAGTACCGTGGCGCGCGCGCGCCGCTACGCGGACGTCACCGTGGTGGACTTCCCGCAACGGCGTGGCAAGCCCGCCGTCCTCAACGACCTCGCGCGCATCGCGCGTGGCGAGGTGCTCGTGCTCGGTGACGTGCGCCAGCGCTACGAGCCGGACACCGTGCGCGCGCTGGTGGCGCCCCTCGCCGCCCCCGACGTGGGCGCCGTGAGCGGTGAGCTGATCCTGACCGAGCGCGAGGAGGGTGGCGCGGTGGGACGCGGCGTCGGCGTCTACTGGCGCTACGAGAAGTTCATCCGATCGCAGGAGAGCCGTCTCGACTCCACGGTGGGCGTGACAGGCGCCGTCTACGCGGTCCGCCGCGCGCTCTTCGAGCCTCTGCCCGCCGACGCCATCCTGGACGACGTCCTGCTGCCCATGCGCATCGTGCGCCGCGGCTACCGCGTCGTGTTCGAGCCCGCCGCGCGCGCGTACGACAGCGCGGCCGCCAGCAGCCGCGAGGAGTTCACGCGCAAGGTGCGCACGATCGCGGGCAACTTCCAGCTCTTCGCGCGCGAGCGGTGGCTGCTCAGCCCCTTTCGGAACCGGCTGTGGGTACAAACGGTCTCCCACAAGATGCTGCGCCTGGCGAGCCCGCTCTTCCTCCTCGTCGCCTTCGCGGCCAACACAGCGCTCCTCGACGTCGCCATGTATCGATGGACGCTCGCCGCCCAGGTCCTCTTCTACGCCGCCGCTCTCGGCGGCTATCTGCTGCGTGACGCGGGCCGGGTGCCCCTGCTCACCGTGCCCTACGTCTTCTGCCTGCTCAACTACGCCACCGCCGTGGCCTTCTCACGCTTCCTCCGCCGGCAGCAGCACGTGACGT
This sequence comes from Candidatus Rokuibacteriota bacterium, assembly GCA_046712525.1. Lineage (GTDB taxonomy): Bacteria > Methylomirabilota > Methylomirabilia > Rokubacteriales > CSP1-6 > JBBDXO01. The sequence continues at coordinate 8,629 of JBKKCN010000361.1, read as the reverse complement.
GGGAGCGGGCATCGGCATGATCGTCTGGCACGGCCGCTTCTGCCGCTTCGGCGACATCTACTTCGGCGAGGAGTCGGTGCCGCGCGCCGACGTGGATGTCATCCGCCATTTCCACCGCCCGACCCCGGTACCGGCCGTGCCGTGCTCGCCCATGCAGACGATCCTCATCGATCTTGCGCTCGATCCCGAGGTGCTCCTGGCCGCCGTGAGCAAGAACACGCGCTACAAGATTCGTCGCGCCGCTGAGAAGGACGGCCTCAAGTATGAGGTGGTGGAGGCCACCCGGCAGGCGGTGGATGAGTTCGTCGGCTACTATGCGCAGTTCGCCGCCCTCAAGGGGCTGCCGCCGTTGCCCTCCCAGTACCTGCACGCGCTCGGGCGCGCGCTCGATCTCTCAGTGGTGCGCTGGGAGGGCGAGGTGCTCGTGTGGCACGCCCACCATCGCGGACGCGAGCGGGTGCGCCTGCTGCACTCCGTCTCCCTCTACCGCACGGCAGAGGACAGCTCCCGGCGCAACCTCGTGGGCCGCGCCAACCGCTATCACCACTGGCAGGACATCTGCCGGTTCCGCGCGGAGGGCATCGCGCTCTATGACTTCGGCGGCTGGTACGAGGGCGCCGAGGATCTGGAAAAGGTGCGGATCAACGCTTTCAAGGAGGAGTTCGGCGGGAGGATCGTGCCCACCTTCAGCTGCCAGCACGCGATCACGGTCAAGGGACAGCTCGTGCTCGCACTGCAGGGCGCCGCCGAGTCCGTCCGGACGGGACTACGAGTGGTGGGCGCAGCGCACCGGCGGATGCGGTCGACGCGCGCCGTGCCGCCGTCATCTCCCGATGGTGACGGCGCCGAGGAGCCGCACGCGGTCGTCACCGAAGGCGTGCGGTAACGACGATGAGGGGCATGACCGCTGAGCGCTTCCGCATCCTCTCCGACAGCTTCCGCTGGCTGCCGCGGTACGTGGCGCAGCGGGCCACCCGCCGCGGCACGCGCGCCCGCCCTCTCCATGTCATGGTGGCGCTCGCCGACCACTTCGAACCCTCGATCCTGCCCGACCAGCAGGGGAGCTATGCCGACATGCCCGAGCAGGAGCGCCGGCTCGCGCACTGGTGTCGCGAGTACCCCGCTGCCGTCGGCCGCTGGCGCGATGCGGACGGCCGGCCCTTCCGCCACACGTATTTCTTTCCCGCCGAGCAGTACGACAAGCGGCTCATCGACCGCCTCGCCGAGCATTGCCAGGCGGGTTGGGGCGAGATTGAGGTGCACCTCCATCACGGCGTGAACGCGCCCGCCACCGCCGACGATACACGGCGGGAGCTCCTGGAGTTCCGCGACCAGCTCGCCTCGCGCGGCTGCCTGTCGCGCTGGGACGGCGAGGGTCCCCCCCGCTACGCCTTCGTGCACGGCAACTGGGCGCTCGCCAACGTCGGCAACGGCGTGGCGTGCGGTGTGGACGAGGAGATGGCGATCCTGGCGGAGACGGGCTGCTACGCCGACATGACGCTGCCGTCGGCGCCGGACCCGACACAGATCGCAAAGATCAACGCGCTCTACGAATGCGCCCGCCCCCTCGCCCAGCGCGCGCCCCACCGCGCCGGCCGCGACCTGCGCGCGGGACGGCCACCGCGGGTGTTTCCGCTCATCGTGCAGGGGCCGCTGGCCGCGCGCGTGACGCGGTCGGCAACAGGGTGGCCGAGGCCGCGCATCGAGAATGGCGAGATCACGACCGCGAATCCGCCCACGCAGGAGCGGATGGCGCTGTGGCAGCGCGCCCGCATCATCGTAGCCGGACGCTCCGACTGGCTCTTCGTCAAGCTCCACTGCCACGGCATGGATCCCCGCGACGAGGCCGCCATGCTCGGGGCGCCGCTGCAGCAGTTCCTGGCCGCGGTGACGGCCGACCGCTCCATCGCCGTGCACTTCGTGACCGCGCGTGAGATGGTCAACGTGATCCTCGCCGCCTGCGACGGCCGCGAGGGCAATCCCGGAGACTATCGCGACTACCGCCTGCGCTTGATTTCCGAGCCTCAGATGCCCTAGCCCACCCGCCGCAGTCGAGGGCGGGAGACGTCACATGTCCGCCCCCCTGTTACCATTCTGCGGAGAAAGTGCCAGACATCGCAGGCGTCCTCGAGGAGGGAATGAACTGTCGTGCCACCGAAGATCAAACAAGGCGGTGATGCGGTGATGAGGACCTCCGCCGCCTACACGGACCTGGATCTCCACCTCTTCGGGCTCGGCCTCGGGGCCCGCACGCTGCCCTCGGCCCCCATCGCCGGCCTGAAGAGTCTCGTGTTACCGGTCGAGTACATCCGTTGTGCGGAGACGCGATACATCCTGCAGCACCTTGACGTTCAATCGGGCCAGAGAGTCCTGGACATCGGAAGCCCCAAGCTCCTGTCGCTGTTTCTCGCGGCGCGGCTTCGGGCGGAGGTTCACGCTACCGACCTGCTCGACTATTTCTTCAAACCGTACGAGCGCTATTCCCGTGTGGCGCTTGGCCGCGATCAGGGCCGGTACCACGTGGGTCGCGAAGACGCCCGCCACCTCACGTATCCCGCCGCCCACTTCCAACGGGTCTTCTCCCTCTCCGCGATCGAGCACATCCCGGGCGATGGGGATACCAAAGCCATGCAGGAGATCGAGCGGGTTCTCGCTCCCGGTGGGATCGCCTGCATCACCGTCCCGTGGAGGGACGACGGCTACGTGGAGGAGTTCAAACACCGGGGCGACCCCGACGCCTACTGGGCCCCCGGCGATGGGGACAAGGTGTTCTTCCAGCGCGCCTACGATCGGGACACCCTGGAACGCCGCCTCGTGGGGCCCAGTGGCCTCACGCGTGTTGATCTCAGCTTCTGGGGAGAGCGAACGGTTCCCGTGGAGCACATGATCCTCAATCGGCGAGTGCCTCGGATCGCCCGCATCCTGCTCTACCCGGCTCACATTGTCCTCGCCCGGCTCTTCCTCCGCCCGCTCGCCGAAAAGGAGCCCTCCCGGAAAAAGGTGGCCTGTCTCACGCTGCGGAAAGCAAAGGCCTAGAAAAAGACAGAACCCCCGCAAGGACGGTGACGAGTCCTTGCGGGGGTCGTGCGTATCGTTCAGGACAGCCGGGCGACTTCGATCAGCACAGGACGTTCACTGGCATCGTGGTGGTGGCGTTCCGGCCCGCCGAATCGGTGACCTCCAGCTTCAGTGTGTGCGGGCCGCTGCCCGCCCACCAGTTCGTATCCAACACGTAGCTGGCGGTGGTGCCGGTGACCGTGGTCTCCGAGACCAGGTAGATGTCCACGTAGAACTTGAACGTCCGCGTGCTCGCGGTGGATCCGGTGACCTGCATCCCGATCGTCTGCGAGCAGCCGAGCATCGCCCCCGCCGTCGGGCTCGTGAAGGCTGCCACGAGTCCTGTGGTGGTGGCGGCGTTGGAGACCGTCACCACGCGCGAGGCGGTCGCTGTCCTCGCAGCGGAATCGGTCACGGTGACGACGAGCGTATGTGAACCGTTGGTCGCGGTCGTCGTGTTCCAGGTGAAGGCCTTGCTGGTGCCGCTGTACACAGTGATGCCGTCCACGGCGAGTTTGTACGTATAGCCCGTGCCCGAGCCGCCGGACGCCGCCCATGTCACCGTGGCGCTTCCCTTCACGGTGGCGTTGGCGGCCGGCGCGCTGAACGTCACTGTCGGCGCAGCTGCGTTAGATACCCTGACCACGCGCGACGCCGTCCCCGTCTTGGCGGCGGAGTCCGTCGCGGTCACCGCAAACGTGTGCGAGCCGTTGGTCACGGTGGTGGTGTTCCAGGCGATCGTCCTGTTGGGGCCGCTGTACACCGTGGTGCCGTCCACGGTCAGCCTGTACGTATACGGACCCGAGCCGCCGGCGGCCGACCACGTCAGCGTCGTGAGCCCGCTCACGATCGCGTTGGCGGCCGGCGTTCTGTGGAGCGTCACCGTGGGCGGGGTCGTGACGATACTGTTGGACACGGTCACCACGCGCGAGGCCGTCCCCGTGTTCGTGGCGGAGTCGGTCACGGTGGCAACCAGCGTGTGCGAGCCGTTGCCGACCGTCGTGGTGTTCCAGCCGAACGTCCCGTTCGTACCCACATAGACCGTGCTGCCATCCACGGTGAACCTGTACGTATACCCGGTGCCCGAACCGCCGGTACCCGTCATCGTCACCGTCGTCGTTCCACTCACGGTGGCGTTAAGGGCCGGGTTGGCAAACGTCACCGTGGGCGCTCCCGTCGGCGGGAGGTCGGCCGACCCCACGAGGATCGTGTAGATATCGCCGTAGCCGGGGGAGTTGTAGCCGAAGTTCGAGGCCCACGCCACGCGCGTACCGTCCCAGCCCGCGGACACGCGCGGCTGGTAGCGATAGCTGCCATCGATACCGCGCGAGCGGTGATGCGCCAGTCGGCGCACCTCACCCGTGAGCACGTTGGCCATCACGATCTCCTGCTTGTACGGCCGCCACGAGCTGACGCCGGCGGTGAAGGAGTCGTCGGCGGATATGATGGACACGTACGCCCAGTCCTGGAAGGCGCCCCTGGAAACGGCGGAGATGTGCCCGTCGTTGTCTGTCCAGTCCATCGCGATGAGCTTCGTGTTGTCCGTGCGCTGCTTGGCGAGATTCGCCACCGTCTGGGGAATGGTGATGTCCACCGCCCACACGCCGGGATCCGAGTGGCACTCCCACGTCACGAAGTACGTCTTGCCGTTGGTCGCGGAGACAAGGTCCCCGTGATCGCCGCAGAGGCTCCAGAACATCACGCCTGTCGTGTTCACCGTGCGCGTGGTGTGGTTGATGGCGAACGAGCGCTTCTCGTCGCCGGCCGCCACCACGTACTTGCCGTCGGGGGAGATCCCGGCCCAGCCCGCTCCCACGTTGCCGGCGAGGGCGCCCGCGTACAGCACATCGCTCTGCTTGTCCCACACGCGCACGCTGCCGCCGATGTTCAGGACCATGTACCGGCCCGAGTTGTCGACCCAGTCCGTCGATCCGCCCAGCCCGCCCAGCGTGCCCGGGAACGTCTTCACCACGCTCGTGGTGCCGGTGGCCACCGAGAACTTCTCGAGGTTCGCGCCGTTGAAGTAGTACCAGGTGTCCGGATCGTCGGGCGCGAAGGAGCCGTCGAAGTCGCCCGGGACGTTGGAGCGGACCACGGCCCCCGTGGTGGTGTCGATGATCACCCTGTCGTCGGTGGGGTTCCTGTGGAGCATCCGCGTGCCGTCGGAATTCCAGAAGCCGTTCTTGGCGTAGATGTCGCTGGACGATGCCTGGCCGGTCTCGCTCGTGAGCCGCCGGATCGTGCTGCCGAACACGGGATCGACGAAGGTCTGCCCCAGGGCGGGGAAGCCCGCGCGGTCCGGTCCGAAGGTGCCGAAGGTGCTGTAGTAGGCATACGCGCCGGTCGTGGGCGGTGCGTGCGTCACCGAGTCAGTCACATAAGCGGCGGCAGGCGTCACGACCGCGGTGATCAGAGCGGCCGCAAACCCGAGCGTACGGACAATCGTCGAAATCAAAGCGCTCCCCCTTGGTGTGCGGAGCACCGTTCAATCGCACGCAGCGGCGTGTTCGCATCAGAGCCGCTGTCGTGGTTGTCGTCCGTCCCGATCGCGCCGAGCAGTGCGGCGCGCGCTGTGTAGCTTCGGGAAAGGGTGTCCGCGTGGTACACGGGGCGCACAGCAGCGCAAGGACCGTACCGAACGTGCGGACGAGCTCAAGGTGAGGAGAAAGAGCTGTCAGATCACCGCGTTACAGAGCGGAGCGCCGATTGAAACAATGGCGCGAGGGGGCGCGCAGTGTTCGACTGCAAACACCGTGTCCGCCGTCGCTGACGCTCGTCAGCAACCGCGGAAAACGGGCTCGCGCTTCTCGACGAACGCTTTCGTTGCTTCGCGATGATCCTCGGTGGTCCCGCAGCGCGTGTGGTGCCACGCTTCGAGATCCAGATGCTCGGTGAGACTGTTCGTCTCCGCCGCGTTCATGTTCCGCTTCATATAGCGCAGCGCCACACGCGGACCGCTCGCCAGACGCCGCGCAAGGGCGAGCGTCTCTTCTTCGAGGCGGGCGTCCGGAACCACGCGGTTGACCAGGTTGAGAGCGAGCGCCTGCGCCGCGTCGACGATGTCGGCCGTGTAATAGAGCTCGCGGGCCTTGGCGGTGCCGACGAGCTGGGTGAGGAACCACGACCCACCGAAGTCCCCGGAGTAGCCCACGCGCGCAAAGGCGGTGGCGAAGCGCGCGTTGTCGGCCGCGACGCGCAGGTCGCAGGCGAGCGCCAGCGACAGTCCCGCCCCCGCCGCCGCTCCGCGCACCATGGCGATGGTCGGCCTGGGCATCTCGTGCAGCCAGCGGGAGACTTCCATACGACGGCGCAGGCCCTGGGCCTTGGCCTCGAGGGTGCCGTCATCGAACTCGCGCCCCGCCGCCATGGCCTTGACGTCGCCGCCGGCGCAGAAGCCGCGCCCGGCGCCGGTGAGCACGACCACCCCCACGCCCTCGTCGGCGGCCAGCCGGGGCAGCGCCTCCAGGAGGCCGTCGAGCATCGCTGTCGACATCGCGTTGAGACGGTCCGGGCGGTTCAGCGTCAGCACCGCCACGCCGTCCTTGATGGTTTCGAGCAGGTCGCTCATGCAGGCCTCCTCCAAAGCGCGGCCATCATACAATGCGGCGGCGATGGCGTTCACCCACGAGCTGTGGACGGCAATGGACCCCATGTACCAGGCGATCCTCCGCCATCCCTTCGTGCGCGGTCTCACCGACGGCTCGCTGTCCCGCGACGCCTTCCGCTTCTACGCGGTGCAGGACGCGCTGTACCTGCGCGAGTTCGCGCGCGCGCTCTCGGTGGCGGCCGCGCGGGCGCCGCGCGACGAATGGATCATCATGTTCAACGAGCACGCCGCGGGTGCGCTCCGCGTGGAGCGTGCGCTGCACGAGAGCTTCTTCGCGGAGTTCGGCCTCACCGCGGAGGACGTGGCGCGCACACCGATGGCCCCCGCGAACCTCGCATACACCAGCTACCTGCTCGCAGTCGCGTACGGCTCGCCTTTTCACGAGGCGGTAGCGGCGTTGCTGCCCTGCTACTGGATCTACTGGGAGGTGGGCAAGGCGCTCGAGCGCGCAGGGTCGGCCGATCCACTGTATACGCGCTGGATCGCCACCTACGCGGCGGCGGAGTTCGGCGCCGTGGTCAAGGCCGTGCTCGATGCCGTGGACGCCGTCGCCATGGAGCTGCGCCCCGCCGAACGCGACGCCATGAGGCGGCATGCCGTCATCACGAGCCGCTACGAGTGGATGTTCTGGGACATGGGCCACCGGCTCGAGCCGTGGCCGCTATGAGGGAGACCGCCCCCCGCCTGTGATCTCGGCGGCACGGCATGCGTCAACCTGCCGACACTCGCGTTCGCGTCCGTTTCCGCCCCTGAGTCTAAGTACTCGATTCTAGGCCCTTGTCCGAGCGTCTCGCTTTGGCATTGGTCTTGCCACTTTTCCGACTGTTCGGAAGGGCGCCGGCAGTCCCCCCGTCGGCGGATCAAGGAGGGTCTCACAATGCGAGAAGTCCTCTCGCTCTCGACGTGGCGCCTATCGCACTGGCTGATCCTCATGGGCTCGGCCTTGTACGTTGCTACGTACATCGGACTCATTCCGTCCGCGCAAGAGGTGATCGCGTGGCTGGCGAGCCGGCCCGAAGTGCTGTACGCCTTCCGCGAGCCGCACTTTGGCAGAGCGGATGCGCTCATCCTCGTCTTCGGAACGCTCTTTCTCGGCCCCCTCGCGCTGTTGATGGGCCTCGTCTTCCTCGTGTTCATCATGGCCGTGCTCGGCGGATTCCTCATTCCCATGGTGCGGTGGTTCAGCATGCCGGAATGGGTCGCGAACGTCCTCACCCTGAGCATGGTCACGATCGTCGCCTACGTGGCGCGGGACGTGTGGTTACCGAAGACGTTCTGGTTCCTCGGCCTCCTCGCCCGGGCCTACCGCGTCATTCTCGCGTAGAGCGCGTCAGCGGGTGCGCGCGGCGCGGGCCGAGCGCGCGGAGCCTTCGAAGCCGGGCAGGATCGCCTTCACGAAAGCATTCCGGACCAGATTGATGATGATCTGAAGCGGGTTCGCCTTGGGATCCTCGATGGGACCCGAGATGTCGGCGACGGTGGCGACCTCGTCGCGCTTGCGGTTCTTGAGAACCTTGGCCGCCACGTCCGCCGCGCGCTCCTTCAGCTTCTGACCGAACTTCTTGTCGGCGTCCTGCGTGCGGTCGAAGACATCGAGATCCCGGAAGAGCGGCTTCACATAGCCGTTGACGCGGCCGTTCCTGACGGAGATCTCGGTGTAGACGGAGAACACGCCGGAGACGACGTCCACGTTACCGTGAGCGCGCAGAAGGTTGTTCATCGTCCTCATGTCGGTGTTCTCGATGCGCGCGTCGATCGCGAAGTCCGGCCCCTTCACTTCGGGCCGGAAGATCGCCTTCACCGCGGTGTCTCCGCTACCCATGAAACGGCCCTTGAGCGTGGCCACCGCCTCGCCCTCCGTGCGCTGGTTGCTGAAGTTGCGCAGCGCGATGTCGGCGTCGGCGAGGAAGACGCGATACTCCGGCCGCGCGTCCTTGTTCACGAAGCCGAACGTGGAGCCGGCCA
>JBKKCN010000360.1:0-6151 GCA_046712525.1 Candidatus Rokuibacteriota bacterium | reverse complement strand
GGCAGATTTTCGAGATCCGGCAACGAATCTCGGAGCCTGCCCTGACGGTGCACGACGGGTGTGGTGGCCCCGTCCACCGCCTGTTGTCCGCGGCCCCTTTCATCCTGAAAGGGGAAGGCTGGTACGTTACTGACTATCCGTCAGAGTCCCGTAAAAAAGCGAAAGAATCCGAAAAGAGCGCCACGAGCGGCAGCGACGCGAAGTCGGCGGCAAGCCAGGACACGAAGTCGGATACGAAGTCGGATAAGAAATCGGATACAAAGTCGGACACGAAGTCGCCGGCACCGGCCGCCAGCACAGAGACTAAGACAGCCTCCGCGCCCGCTTCTTCACCGGCGAAATCCTCCGACTGACGAGCACCGGCGTGCCACGGCGGGCCTTCAGAAGGGCCGCCGCGCTCGCCTCCCGGGCCGCGATCTCCAGCCGTCCACTCGAACCCCGCAGCGCCCCTACTTCGCCGTGGTCCAGGTCTCCGTACGTGCCGACCATCCGCACCACGCGTCCCGATATCCGCAGGCTCGGCTCCGTGCCGAGCTCGGTCACGGAATCGGCATGGATAGAGGTCACGAGGTTGCCGAAGCGGTCCACGTGCACGACGGAGCCGGCGATGGCGCCCGCCACCTCGCGCATCTCCGCCCACGCCAGCCGCACCGGGTCGGCGACGGCGGGGCCGAGCTCGGCGGGCGCGAGCCCACCTGCGAGATAGGCGGCGGCGGGCGCGAAGATGTCGCGACCGTGAAACGTACGGCTGACGACGGCCAGCCGGTGCTCCAGGGAGGCGATCTCGAACGCCGACCACTCGTCGGCGCCGAGAAAGGGCGTCAGGAGGCCGTTGTCGGGGCCGACGAAGAGCTGCCCTCGGGAGGCGACGACCAGACCGCGGCGTGACGTCCCCACGCCGGGATCCACCACCGCCACATGGATGGTGCCGGCCGGGAAAAAGGGCGCGGCGGCTTCGAGGGCGAGCGCGGCTTCGGCCACGTCATGACGCTGCACGTCGTGCGTGACGTCCACCAGCTGCGTGCGGGCGCCGGCGATCCCCAGCACGACCCCCTTCATCTCCGCGACGTACGGGTCTCGGAGACCGAAGTCCGTCGTGAAGGTGACGATGGACGCCAAGGCTCAGCGGTCGCGGTCCACGACGAAATCGGCGACGAGCACGAGGGTCTCGCGCTCCTCCGATGGCGGAAAGACGTCGAGGTCCCCCTTGGCCGCCTGCGCATACGCGTGAGCGCGCGTGCGTGCGTACTCGACCCCGTCGTGCTCGAGCACGAGGCGGCGGATCTCCTCGATCTCCGCGGGCTCCAGCGCGCGCCGACGCAGAAGCGCGCGCACGCGCTCGGCCTCCGTGGCGCGCACGCGCTCGAGCATCGCGATGAGGGGCAGGGTGCGCTTGCCCTCGCGCAAGTCGGCGCCCACCGCCTTCCCGAGCCGCTCCTGGTCGGCCACGAAGTCGAGGGAGTCGTCGGAGATCTGGAAGGCGACGCCGATGTCGAGCCCGTAGCGGGTGAGCGCCTCCGTCTGCACGGACGGGCAGCCGCCGAGGAGCGCGCCGATACGGCAGCAGGCAGAGATGAAGGAGGCCGTCTTCTGCGTGATGATGCGCACGTAGTCGGGCTCCGCCGTCATGCCGCTGCGCTTGAGCTGGAGCTGGAACACCTCGGCCTCCGTCATCGACACCGTGGCCCGTGCCAGCGTCTCCATGATGGCGCGGTCGTTGTCGAGGACGAGCATCGCGAACGATTTCGAGTAGAGGTGGTCGCCCACGAGCACGGAGGCATCGTCCCCCCATTGCGCGTTGGCGGAGGGCCGGCCGCGGCGGAGCGGGGCCTGGTCGACCACATCGTCGTGGATGAGCGTGGCCGTGTGCAGCATCTCCACCACGCAGGCCAGCCGCACTGCGCGCGGCCCCCGGTACCCGGCGAGACGGGCGGCGAGCAGGAGAAGGATCGGGCGCAGCCGCTTGCCGCCGGCACCCGCGATGTAGCCCCCCATCTCCTGGATGAGCGCGACGGGCGAGTTCAGCTCGCGACGGATCTCGCTCTCCACGGCGGCGAGATCGTCGCCCACCAGCGCCGCCACGCGCTCCTTCAGGACTTGCTCGACGGTGGGCGTGGGCACGGCGGGAAGCAGCGCTACTTCAAGACGACGCGGTCGCGGACCTGAATCTGCGAGCCGGCGACGACCGTCTGCACCTCGGCCACGGAGAAGCGCTCACGCAGCTCGACCACCCGCGCGGTCGCGACTTCTTCGTCGAGCTCGCCAAGCACTTCGCCGGTGACGGGATGGACGATGGGCACGCGGTCGCGCCGCAGGCTCACCACGCTCCCCGGCTTCACGCCGTCCGCGGAGGTGAGATCGATGACGATGCGCGTGGTGTCCACGTAGACGACGAAGCCGCGCTTGGCAGGCTCCGCCGCCGCGGCGGCGGCGCCCGTCGCCCGTGCGGTCTCGGAGCCCCCCGTCCCGCGCCCCCTACGGTCGACACGCGTCTGCTCCGCCCCCGTCTGATACGGCACGCCCTGCCGAGGACTGATCTTACCGCCGCCCGGAGGCGCTCCGTAATTGGCGACGATCTCGGGGGCCGCGATGATGGCGGACTTGCCACGCAAGAGCGTGGCGAGAGTGGTGGGCACCTTGTCCTCTTCGACCCACACGTACTCCGGCTCGCTGCGCACGTCACCGTAGCGCGGATTCTTGATGAGCAGCCAGCGCGTCTCCGCGGACTTGATGCTGACCGAGGGCTCGCCCACGGCGGCGATGCCCACGATCCGGCGGACGGTGGCACACCCTGACACGACCAGCAGCACGGCGAGCAACCACGCAACACGGTGCATCTTCATGCGGCGCCTACCATAACACATCGGGGTGCCGCTCAGTCCTCGACCCGCGGCTCCCACGGAAACCGTTGCTCCTCGGTGGCGCTGCTGGCGACGACGAGCTGCCGCCGCGAGAAGAGCGCGGTGCCCGTCACCGCGGAGACGAAGGTCACGTCCAGGTAGACGACGCCGCGCCGCTCGATGAGCACGGGCACGATCCAGCCGGTGACGGCGAGATTGCGCGCGATACGGACCGCACGCTCGGGACGGCCGAGGACCTCTTCCACACGCACGCCGTCGGCGGCGAACATGTCGGACACGGCGAGGGGGTCGACGACCTGGAAGCGGCGCGAGCGCTCGAGGGCGGTGGCCATGAGGAAGGGCACGCGCCGCACGTCGGGCTTCGTCTCCGTCATGTCGAGCACCGGGGTCACCGCCACCTTGATGCGCCCTCGGGTGATGCGCGCGCCGTCCTCCGGGCGTGGCGCCGACTTGTCGGGCACGGGCACGAAGGTCGCCACCGAGAACTCGGCGTTGACCCGCCGCACGTGCGCGTAGCCAAGGACGTCCTCGTAGCGGCCGAGGGGCTTGCCGGTGAGCGGGTGCACGAAGGAGGTGCCCTTGCGGAAGATCGTGTACTCCTGTCCCTCCTGCGCGCCCGTGCGCGCGCTCACGTCGAGAAAGATCTCGTTCGCATCCACGGAGAGGACGATGCCTTCCGCCGGTTGGAAGGCCTGGATGAACTCCGCCGCCATGAAGCCGAAGGTGGTGCCGACTCTATCGGCCATCCCGGCGGCGACGGGACTCGCCCACACACAGGCGAGGACGAGGGCGGCGGCCGGGATCCGCCACGCGCTCAAAACGTCACCGACGGCTGGTGCACACCGAAGACGAGGCGCAGCCGCGCACAGATCTCGCCGAGGGTCACCGACGCGTCCACGGCCTCGATGATGAGCGGCATCATGTTGCTCCTTCCCCGCGCTCCCGCTTCCAGCGCATCGAGCGCGCGCTGCGCGCGGTCGCGGTCCCGGCCCTCGCGCACGCGCGCCAGCCGCTCCCGCAGCGCATGCCCCACCCCGGCCTCGAGCTGGAACAGGTTGGCGGGCGGCACCTCGTCACTCACGAAGTCGTTGACGCCCACCACGATGCGCGCCTTGTCCTCGACTTCGCGCTGATAGCGATAGGCAGCGTCCTGGATCTCACGCTGCATGAAGCCGATGGCGGCCACGGAGCCGCCGAGGTCGTCGATACGCGCGATGTACGCCGCCGCCCCCTCCTCGATGTCCCGCGTGAGCGCCTCCACGGCATAGGCGCCCCCGAGGGGATCGGCGGTGTCCGCCACGCCTGATTCGTGGGCGAGAATCTGCTGGGTGCGCAGCGCGATGCGGACGGCGCGCTCGGTGGGCAGCGCGAGCGCCTCGTCCATCGAGTTCGTGTGCAGCGACTGGCAGCCGCCGAGGACGGCCGCGAGCGCCTGCACCGCCACCCGCACGATGTTGTTCTCCGGCTGCTGCGCGGTGAGCATGCTGCCCGCCGTCTGCGCGTGGAAGCGCAGGGCGAGGGAGCGCGGATCCTTCGCTCCGAAGCGCTCGCGCATGAGGCGCGCCCACAGGCGCCGCGCCGCGCGGAACTTCGCCACCTCTTCGATGAGGTTGTTGTGCGCGTTGAAGAAGAACGACAGCTGAGGGGCGAAGTCGTCCACCGCAAGTCCGGCTTCCAGCGCCGCCTGCACGTAGGCGATGCCGTTGGCGAGGGTGAAGGCCACCTCCTGTACCGCGGTGCAGCCCGCCTCGCGCACGTGGTACCCCGAGATCGAGATCGTGTTCCAGCGCGGGGCGTGCTGGCGGCAGAAGGCGAACATGTCGGTCACGAGCCGCATGGAGGGCGCAGGCGGGAAGATGTACGTGCCGCGCGCAATGTACTCCTTCAGGATGTCGTTCTGCGTGGTGCCGGACACCGAGCTTTCCGCCACGCCCTGCCGCTTCGCCACCGCGATGTAGAGCGCGAGCAGGATGGAGGCGGTGGCGTTGATCGTCATGGAGGTGGAGACGCGATCGAGTGGAATGCCCTCGAAGAGGTCGAGCATGTCCTCGAGGGACGCGATGGAAACGCCCACCTTGCCCACTTCGCCCTCGGCGATGGGCGCGTCGGGATCGTGTCCCATCTGCGTGGGCAGATCGAAGGCCACCGACAGCCCCGTCTGGCCCTGGTCGAGGAGAAAGCGGTAGCGCTTGTTGGTCTCGGCGGCGGAGCCGAAGCCCGCGTACTGTCGCATCGTCCACAGTCGCGAGCGGTACATAGACGGGTGCACGCCGCGCCTGTACGGGTATTCGCCGGGCGCGGCCTCGTCCGCTCCGGGCGGCACGTCGGCGGCACGGTACACCGGCTTCACGGGCTCGCCCCCCGACGTCGTGAAGCGCGCGTTGCGCTCGTCGTGGGCCATACGTGTCAGAGCGGGATGTTCCCGTGCTTCTTGGGCGGATTCGTGTCGCGCTTGGTGCGCAGCAGCTCGAGGACGGCGATGAGGCGAGGGCGCGTGTCACGCGGCTCGATCACCTCGTCGATGTAGCCGCGCTCCGCGGCCACGTACGGATTTGCGAACTTCTCGCGATACTCGCGCGTCTTGGCGTCCTTGAGGGCAGCACCGTCCTCGGCCGCTTCCATGTCGCGGCGATACAGGATGTTGACGGCGCCCTCGGGGCCCATCACCGCGATCTCTGCCGTCGGGTACGCGAAGTTCGCGTCGCCGCGAATGTGCTTGGACGACATCACGCAGTAGGCGCCTCCGTACGCCTTGCGCGTGATGACGGTGAGCTTGGGCACGGTGGCTTCGCAGAAGGCGTAGAGCAGCTTGGCGCCGTGCTTGATGATGCCGCCCAGCTCCTGGCCCGTGCCGGGCAGGAAGCCGGGCACGTCCTCGAAGGTGACGAGAGGAATGTTGAAACAGTCGCAGAAGCGCACGAAGCGGGCCGCCTTCACGGAGGCGTTGATGTCGAGGCACCCCGCGAGGTGAGCGGGCTGGTTGGCGACGATGCCGACGGGCCGTCCTCCCAGACGCCCGAACCCGATGACGATGTTGGGCGCGAAACCGGCGTGCACCTCGAAGAAGTACCGGTCGTCGAGGACCGCCCGGATGATGTCCTGCATGTCGTACGCCTTGTTCGGCTGCTCGGGCACGATGGTCTGGAGGATCTCGTCGCGGCGATCGACGGGATCCTGCGTCGGCCGCAGGGGCGGATCCTCGAGGTTGTTCTGCGGCAGGAACGTCATCAGCTCGCGGATGAGCGCGAGGCATTCCTCCTCGCTGTCGGCCGCGAAGTGGGCCACCCCTG
>JBKKCN010000359.1:0-3115 GCA_046712525.1 Candidatus Rokuibacteriota bacterium | reverse complement strand
GCTCCGACCTCAGAGACGCCGCCGTCTACGTGCGCCGCGCATGGTGGACAGCTGCGTTCCCCGGCCTCGCCATCATGATCGTCGTGCTCGGCGTGAATCTCCTCGGCGATGCCCTGCGCGACCTCCTGGATCCTCGGACCGTCCGCTCGCGCCGGTAGATCGAGCCACGGCACGGCTTTGCCGGGCCGTGTGCGAGCGTCGGGGGCTTGGGGGCCCGGCTAGGCCCCCATGTAAGTCAATATCGGGGGTACGATCTTTCATCGAAGGCGCCCGAGCCACCTCATCAGGGAGGCACCATGTACGCACGCATCGGCACGTGGCAGGGGACAGCGGACGAGCTCCAGCGGTGGGTGACGCGCGCCCGTGAGCACGTCAAGCCGAGCCTCCGCCAGGATGCCGGCCTCACCGCGGCCTACTGGCTCGTCGATCGCGAGGGTGGCAAGGGCCTGATCGTCACGCTCTGGGAGAGCGAGGCCGCCATGCAGGCGAGCGAGCAGGCCCGCGTGCAGAGGCAGAGCGCCACCTCTGCCGCCACCAGTGCCCGCGTCACGACGGATCGGTTCGAGGTCGTCGACTCGCTGATGCCCTAAAGGAGATAATCATGCGAATACTCGCCCTTCTCGTCGCGCTACTCGCCCTCGCCGTGCCGGCGGCCGGGCAGCCGCGGTCGCTGACGATCGCACAGCCGGCGGATGCCACCACGATGGATCCCGGACGCAGCACCCAGGTGCTGACCGTGAATTACTTCTACAACCTCTACGACACCCTCACTCGGTGGGACGCCGCGCTCAAGCTGCAACCAGGGCTCGCGCTGTCGTGGAAGAACGTCAACGACACCACGTGGGACTTCACTCTGCGGCCCGGCGTGAAATTCCACGACGGCGGCCCGCTCACCGCCGAGGACGTGAAGGCGACGTTCGAGCGCAACATGGTCCCCGGCAAGACGGTGGTGCAGTCCGGCTTCGCCACCTTCGAGTCGGTGCAGGCGGTGAATCCCACCACCGTGCGCATCGTCACCAAGAAGCCGGATCCACTCATCCTGGTGCGCCTGGCGCAGATGGGCTCGCAGATCTATCCCGCGCGGCTGGCCACCGACGACGGCGCCAAGGAGCTGGCGCGCAAGCCGGTCGGCAGCGGCGCCTACCGCTTCGTGGAGTGGGTGAAGGACGACCGCCTCGTGATGGAGGCCTACCGTGAGTGGTGGGGATGGGGCGGCAACGCGCCCGCGATCGACCGGGTGGTGTGGAAGCCGATCCCCGACGATTTCGCGCGCATCAGCGCTCTCGAGAAGGGCGAGGTCGACATCATCACCAACGTGCCCCCCGATCAGATCAAGGCGATCCAGGACGGGCGCGGCACCCAGCTCCTCTCCGTGCCCGCCACGCGCACGGTCACCTTCTGGCTCAACGCCACGCAGCCGCCCGCCTCCGACAAGCGCGTGCGTCAGGCTATGCACTACGCGCTCGACATCGACTCCATCGTGAAGAACCTGTACGCCGGGCAGGGCCGGCCTTTCAGCGGCGGCCTTGCCGACACCGACTTCGGGTACAACCCCGCTCTCAAGGCGTACCCCTACGACCTCGCGCGGGCGCGCAAGCTGCTCGCGGACGCCGGCTACGCGGGCGGCATCGACGTCACGCTCTACGCGGGCTCGGGCACGATGGTCAACGACAAGCAGCTGCTGGAGGCCATCGCCGACATGTGGTCGAAAGCCGGCATCCGCGCCAAGGTCGAGATGATGGAGATGGCCGCGCGCGCCAAGCAGAACAACGATCGCAGCACGCCGCCCAACGGCCTGCTCCTCATCAATCCGCAGTCGACGCTGCTGGACGCGGATGGCAGCCTGTGGCGGCTGTTCCATCCCAACGGCTTCGGCGGCCGCTTCTGGGCGGGCAGCCAGCCGGGCACGCGCTTCCACCAGATCATGGAGGAGGCTCGTTACTCGCTCGATCAGAAGAAGCGCCGGGATCTTTACATGGAGGCCACGCGCATCATCCACGAGGAAAAGCCGTGGCTCGAGTTGTTCCAGGAAGTCATCCTGTACGGCGCGAGCAAGCGGGTTGCGTTCAAGCCGCGGCCCGACTATCGGCTCATCGTCTCGGAGATGTCGCTCACCCGTTGACGCCAGCTGGTTACTTTTTTGTCGCCCCGGTGGCGCCCTGCGATGCAGCGCCGGGCAGAAATCATCCGTGTCAGGTTCCTGCACATCCGGGAACCCGGTGAATCCTGGGCCTTTTTACGTAGGGTCCGCATTGGTTCCTGCTTTGCACCCTGTCCGCCCGCACGGACCATATGCGAGACACCCCCCGACGACCGATCGAGCACGACGGCACCCGCCGCCCGCCGCCTACGCTGCCGCAGCGTAACGGCTCGGTCCTGGCCGTGGTCCCTCCGCTCGCGGCGGTGCCGGACACGGAGGCCCCATCGGCGTCAGGCGCCGAGAGCCAAGCACCCGTCGGCCGCCGGTTGTCGGATTTCTTCCTCGCCGAAGCCCTGATCACGCCGGAGCAGTTCGGGCAGGCGCTCGCGGAGATGAAGCGCTCGAACGAGAAGCTGCCGAACGTGGTGGTGCGGCTGGGCTTCATGACGGAAGACCAGATGGTGACCGCGCAAGCGCATCACTACAAGCTGCCCAGCGTCGCGTTCCCCGCGGGTGGCATCCCGCCCGAGATTCTGCATCTCGTACCCGGCGCCATCGCCCGCAAGCATGAGGTGATGCCGATCGGGCGCTCGGCGGGTGCGATCACGCTCGCGATGGTGGACCCGACGAACCTGTCCGCCGTTGACGACGTGGCCTTCCGCACCGGCATGCGTGTGTTCCCCGTCATCTGCCGGCCCTCGCACATCCGCCAGGCGATCGAGGCCTTCTACGAGTCGCCGCGAGCCACTTTGGCGAGCGCGCTCAGCGAGGCGGAAGCAGAGACGAATGTCCTGGAGACGCCGCTCGAGGCGCGGCTGAGCCCGCTGGAGCTGCGGGCCTCCGCCGACCAGTTACCGGTGGTGCGACTGGTGAATATGATCCTGCTCGACGGCATCCAGCGCGGCGCCTCGGACATCCATCTCGAGCCCGGCGAGCACAGCTTCCAGGTGCGCTGCCGCGTGGATGGGATTCTTC
>JBKKCN010000358.1:0-8633 GCA_046712525.1 Candidatus Rokuibacteriota bacterium | reverse complement strand
GGCAAAAGCCGTGGCGCTCCTCGATAGCCCCATTACGCTCGGCAGCGCCCCGGCTTCGACGGGCGCTCCTCGATATCTCAAACCCCGTCACGCTCGGGACTAGCCGCGCGCGCGGGTGGGACCTACGAGGAGGGCCATGAGCTGATCGAGGTTGATGGGCTTCGTGAGGTGGGCCTCGAAGCCGGCTGCCATTGCCTGGCGCACGTCCTCCGCCTGACCGTAGCCCGTGAGGGCGATGAGACGCACACCATCCCCGCCGTCCGCGGCGCGGATACGGCGCGCTACCTCCATGCCGTCGATGTCGGGCAGGCCGATGTCGCACAGGATGACGTCGGGATGCAGGGCGGCCGCCGCGCGCACGCCTTCCTCGCCGCGCTCGGCCGTGTTCACGTGGGCGCCTTCGACTTCCAGCATGAACTTCAGGACGTCGCGAGTGTCGGCGTTGTCCTCGATCACGAGCACGGAGCGGCGACCGAGCTGCCCGCGCTCCGCCGGATGCGCGCCGATGGGCGCGGACTTCGGATGCGCCAGGGGCAGCGTGACGCGGACGCGCGCGCCACGCCCCGTGCCCTCCGAGAAGGCCTCCACGGTGCCGCCATGCAGCTCGGTGAGACGCTTGACGAGGTCGAGGCCGATGCCGAGCCCGCCGCGCCGGTTCGACTGGCTGCCCTGGCGGAAGGCCTCGAAGATGACGGGCAGGTCCTCGGGCACGATGCCCTCGCCGGTGTCCTCGATGTCGAG
The DNA here is from genome assembly GCA_046712525.1 of Candidatus Rokuibacteriota bacterium. Lineage (GTDB taxonomy): Bacteria > Methylomirabilota > Methylomirabilia > Rokubacteriales > CSP1-6 > JBBDXO01. Next base: position 7,892 of record JBKKCN010000358.1, on the reverse strand, counting down.
CCGCGCCCGCTCGCCGTCGCCGCTCAGCGCCACCGTCACGCCGCCGCCGCCCGGCGTGAACTTCAGGGCGTTGGCGATGAGGTTGGTCGTGATCTGCTGCACGCGCGCGCCGTCGCCCCACATCGGCATGGGCTCGGAGGGCAGGGAGGCGGTGAGGTGGATGCGCTTGAAGGCGGCGCCCTCCTCGAACGATTCCACGGCCGCGCGCACCTGGTCGCGCAGATCGAACGACTCGAAGCGAAGCGAGAACTTGCCGTGCACGATGCGCGAGAGGTCGAGGAGATCGTCGACGAGGCGCACCTGCTGGCGGATGTTGCGGTGGATCGCCTCCAGCGCGCGCGCGGTGACGTCGTCGAGGGTGCCGTGGCGCCGCAGCACCTCCGTCCAGCCCAGGATCGGCTGCAGCGGCGTGCGCAGCTCGTGGGAGAGCGCGGCGATGAACTCGTCCTTGAGGCGGCTCGCCGTCTCCGCCGTCACGCGCGCGCTCTCCAGTTCCGCGCGCGCGGCCACTTCCTCCGTGACGTCTTTCCAGGTGATGAGCGCGGCGTAGATCTCGCCGTCGGCGTGACGTAGAGGGTGCGCGCTCGTCCGCATGCGCCGGGACTCTTCCGCCGCCGTGACCGCGATGACCTCGAGGTCGTCCACCGTCTCGCCCTGGAGGGCGCGGGAGGACGGATACTCCGCGGGGGAGAAGGCCCGCCCCTCGAGGTCGGTGAGGCGCAGGCTGCGCATGCGCGCGTCGAGCGGACTGCCGGCGTGAAGCCCGAGCATCTCGCGTCCCACGGTGTTCGTGAAGCGCAGGACGCCGTCGAGGCCGACCATGTAGACGCCGTCGCTGACGAGATTGACGATGTCCTCCAGGCGCGTGGCGTGGTCGGCCACCTCGCGCTCGAGGCGGGTGGCGGAGGTGACGTCGTGGAAGACGGAAACGGTCCCCGCCATGCCGCCCTCCGCGAACAGCGGCACGGTGTTCACGACGTACGTGGACTCGCCGTCGTCGGAGGCGATGGTCAGCTCGGCGCCGATGACCGCCTGTCGCTGCGCGAGGGCGCGCGGGATGGGATGCAGCGCGTCGGGGAGGGGCTGGCCGTCGGTGGTGCGGATGCCCAGGCGCGCGAGGTGCTCGGCGATGGGCCGCCCGATGTGCTTGTTGACGCCGAAACAGCGCACCGCGATGGGGTTGGCGTACGTGATCACGCCGGTGCCGTCAGTGACGACCACGGGCTCCACGAGTGCGTCGAGAACTGCATCGAAGATCGTCCGGGGATCTACAGGTGCCAAGGCCTACCCGCCCGCAAGAGTTCTTGTGAGCATAACACGGCGTTACCCGAGGGCCGGCTCCTCGGCGGGCGTATTCCACACGCGCTTGAGGTCCCACGCGAGGAGTGCCATCGCCGCCAGCAGCGTGAGCACGCCCGCCACGAACACGAGGCGTCCGAGAAGCTCCGCGGCATTGCGCAGGCTCAGCTCCGAGAGCAGATAGTTCCAGTCGTGCGTGAGTCCCTCCGCGAGCAGCGGCAGCTTCATGTCGCGCCCGTCCGCGACGTAGATGGCGACGCCGATGATGTTTTCGCCCATCCAGAAGACGGCCGCGGAAGCGGAGGCGATCTGCTTCTGCCGGAAGAAGTGGAAGGCGCAGAGAGCGGGGATGAGCACCTGGTTCAGGGATCCTCCGAGGGCGGCGATGAAGGAGCCGAAGAAGCCGAAGATGACGTGGCCCGCCTCGTGGAAGACGAGATCGACGAGGCGGATGAAGGACAAGATCCCGCCGCTCTCCATCGTGAGACCGCGCGCGGCGAGCTTCCACCCGAGTACCACCATCACGAGCAGCGCGATCGCTCGTCCGACCACGGGCGCGGTCATTCGCGCCAGGGCTCCCTCACGCGCGTCTCGTGCTCGATGCTCACGCGCCCGTGCTTGACCACCAGAATCCGCGCGGGCAGCGTCGCTACCATGTCTTCCGGACGCTCGCAGGCCCACGCCACGAGGTCGGCGCGGCAGCCCGGGCCGAGTCCGTACTCGGGCCGCCGTAGCATCGTGGCCGGATGCGTGGTGATGGCGGCGACGAGATCGCGGAGGAGCGCGGGCGTGCCCATGTGCGCGGCCACGGCGGCGATGAACGCCATGTGCGTGAGGTCGGCGGTGCCGACGGGTGTGAAGGCGTTGCGGACATTGTTCGTGGCCAGCGCCACCGGCACTCCCGCGTCCAGCAGGCGGCGGATGGGCGTGAGGCCGCGGCGGACATTGTAGTCGTCACCACGGCCCATCAGATAGAGGTCGGTGGCGGGGAGCGCGATGACGCCGATGCCGGCGTCCTTGATGAGCCCGATGAGGTGGTCCTGCTCGTGGGGCGCCACCGCCGCCAGCTCCGTGAGATGGCCGGCGGCCACGCGTCCCTCCCAGCCGGCGGCGATCGACGCGAGGGCGATGTCGCGGATGTGCAGGTGGTCGGGCTCGTCGGAGAAGTCGACGTGGAAGTCGGCGTCCACGCCGAAGGAGGTGGCGAGCGCGAAGACGATGCGGATGTGCTCCTCACCGTCGGTGTCGTTGTAGGGGCAGCCGCCCACCACGTCGGCGCCCATCGTGAGCGCGCGGCGCAGCAGCCCCTCGGTGCCGGGCGATTTCACGATCCCTTCCTGGGCGAAGGCGCAGATCTGAAGATCGAGTGCGGCCGCGTACTCCGCGCGCAGCGGCAGCACCGCCTCCATGCCTGCGAGCCCGATGATGGGATCGACCTCCACGTGGGTGCGCATGGCGGTAGTGCCCGCGCGCACGGCCATGTCGAGCACGCGGCGGGCGCGCGCCTGGATGTCGTCCACGGTGAACGCGCGCTTGGCCTCGCCGGTGACGCGGATCGCTCCTGCGAGCGTGCCCTCGGGCGCGTCCACGCGATCGGTGAGCAGCGCCTTGTCGAGATGGATGTGAGCGTCCACGAGCCCGGGCGTGACGAGGGCGCCGCCAAGATCGATCGTCCGCGCCGCCGTCCATGCGGGCCCGCCCACGGCGGCGATATGTCCGCCGCCGATTGCGATGTCGGCGAGGTCCTCCCGGCCCCCCACGCGCGCGCCGCGCAGGAGGAGGTCCGCCGCGCGCTCCGTCACGACGCCTCCGCGATCACGCCCAGCGCGAGCAGCTCGTCCACGCGCGCGTCGGCGTACCCGGCCACCTCGCCGAGCACGGCGCGCGTGTGCTCGCCCACGCGGTAGGGCGCGGGCCCCGCCGGCACGAGCCCGCGGCCGTCCACGTGGAAAGGCACCGCGCTGATGCGCACGCTGCCCCGTGCCGGGTGCGTCACCTCCGTGAAGGCGCCGCGCGCGTGCAGGTGCGGGTCGGCGATCACCTCTTCGGGAGAGCGCACGGGCGCGCAGGGGATGCGGCCGGCGCTGAGGGCGGCCACGGCATCGTCCACGGTCTTGAACGTGTCCAGCCATGCCGTGATGCGCGCGCGGAGCGCGGGCCAGTGTGCGCGGCGCGCGTCAGGAGTGGTGAAGCGCGGGTCGTCGCGGATGTCGGGCGAGCCCAGCAGAGCGGCCAGGCGCGGGAAGAGATCGGGCGCTCCCACCGACTGCAGCGCGAGGTACCGGCCGCCCACCGCGTGCACCACCATGCCCGGCCGCGGACCCGGATACGCAGCGCCGCCGTTGAGCACGCTCGGCATGCTGATGTCTTCGGCCGCCACCAGCGCTTCCAGCATGGAGACATCGAGGTAGGCGCCGGCTCCGGTGCGTCCGCGGCGCAGGAGAGCGGCGAGGATGACTCCGAAGGCATGCGTGCCCGCGAGCACGTCCGCTGTCTGCAGATACCCGACGGCGGGCGCGTCCGCCTCCTGCTGCTCGAGGTGCATGACGCCGGAGATCGCGTTGACGATGTGGGCGAAGGCCGGCCGCCCGCGCATGGGACCGCTCTGGCCGAAGCCGGAGATGGAGCAGTAGACGAGATCCGGCTTCACGGCGGCGAGGGCGGGGTAGTCACAGCCGAAGCGCGCCATGATGCCCGGCACGAAGTTCTCCACCACCACGTCGGCACGGCGGGCGAGATCGGCGACGACCGCGCGCGCCTGGTCCTTCGTGAGGTCGATGGCGACCGAGCGCTTGCCCGCGTTGAGACGCGTGAAGTACGTGGACTGATCGTCGCGGCCCGGCTCCAGCTGCAGATAGCCGCGCCGCATCTCGTCGCCGTCGCGGGGCCGCTCCACCTTCAGCACGCGCGCGCCGAGATCGGCCATCAGCCGCGTGCAGTAGGGGCCCGCGAGCACACGCGTGAAGTCGAGCACGGTGACGCCGGCGAGCAGGGGTGTGGTCACCTCGTGAACAGGCGGTTGACCTCGCGCAGGGGCACTGTGTCGTCGGTGAACGCGCTGAACGTGCCCTCGTCCTTCATGCGCCGCGCGATGCGCTGTGTGAGAGCGAAGGTGGCGCGCATGGGACCGGAGCCGACGCTGACGCGCGCCACGCCGAGCGCCTGCAGCTCGGCGACGGAAGGCGTGCCCGCCACCGCCAGCACGTTGAGGGGGGCGTGGATCGAGCGCACGAGGCGGCCGATCGTCTGCGCGTCGTTGACGAGGGGGACGAAGATACAATCGGCGCCGGCCTCGCGGTAGGCGTTGGCGCGACGCACCGTCTCCTCGAAGCGCCACGCCGCATCCCCGATGCCGAGCAGGTAAAGGTCCACCCGCGCGTTGATCACGAAGGGGACGGAGGCGGCGTCGGCGGCGGCGCGGATCGCGCGCACGCGCTCGGTGTGCTCCTCGATCTCGATCACGCGCCCGCCGTCCGGGCGCCCGTCCTCCACGTTGAGGCCGACCGCGCCCGCCGCCATCGCCGCCGTCGCGGTGTCCGCCACCTCGGCGGCGGTGGCTCCGTATCCCATCTCGAGGTCGGCGCTCACGGGGAGATCGACCACGCGCGTGATGCGTGCGACGGCGGCGATCATCTCGTCGCGGCTGATGCGCTCGCCGTCGGGGTAGCCGAGCGAGATGGCGATGCCTGCGCTCGTGGTGCCGAGGGCGGGGAAGCCCGCCTGCTCGAAGACGCGCGCGCTGCCCCCGTCCCACGCGTTGGGCAATACGAGCATGCGAGAGCCGCGGTGCAGCGCGAGGAAGCGCGCGGCCCGCGCGCGCAGGGCGTCGGCGGTCATCGCGCCCTAATCTACCCCAACGTGGCGGTATGATGCCCGCCATGACGCGCTATCGGACCACCGGCGGGCGCACGCTCGGCGTCGATCCGCGCCCGGACGAGCACGGCATCGTGGCATGACGGCGCCGCTCGCCGGCTACCGTGTGCTCGAGCTGGCCCACCTCATCGCGGGCCCTGTGTGCGGACTGTACCTGGCCGACATGGGCGCGGACGTCATCAAGGTCGAGCATCCGGTGGGCGGCGACGCCTCGCGCACGTCGTACGGCGCGCACCTGAACGACGAGAGTGCCGTCTTCGTCACTGTCAATCGCAACAAGCGCAGCGTCGCTCTCGACCTGTCGCAGGCCGAGGGGCAGGCCGTCTTCGCGCGCCTCGTGCGCGGCGCCGACGTGGTCATCGAGGCGTACCGCGGCGGTGTCGCCGAGCGCCTCGGCGTCGACTACGCGCGCCTGGCGCCGCTGAATCCCCGCCTCGTCTACTGCTCGGTCTCCGCCTTTGGCCCCGAGGGTCCCTGGCGCGAGAAGCCGGGCCTCGACATGCTCGTCCAGGCCATGGGCGGTCTCATGTCCGTGATGGGCGAGGCCGACCGTCCGCCCGTTCTGTGCGGCGCGCCGGTGCTCGACACCATCGGTGCTCTCATGGCCGGCCAGGGCATCGTCACCGCGCTCCTGCACCGCGAGCGTACGGGCGAGGGGCAGCGCGTGGATGTGTCGCTCCTGAACGGCGCGCTGCTCGCGCACGCCGCGCGTCTCAGCATCTTCCTCGCCACCGGACAGGAGCCGGGACGTTGGGGAAGCGGTCATCCTTATATGGTGCCCTTTCAGGCCTTCGCGGCCCGCGGCGGATCCGTGTACGTCGCCGTGTGGGTGGACCGTCTGTGGCGGCCGTTCTGCGAGGCGATCGGCCGCCCTGCACTCGCCGACGACCCGCGCTTCGCCACGCGACCCGACCGGCTGCAGCGGCGCGCCGAGCTCACGGCGCTGCTGGCGGACGTCTTCGCCGGCGCCACCGTGCAGGAGTGGATGGCCCGCCTGGAAGCGCGCGAGGTACTGTGTGCGCCCGTCAACGACTACGCCGATCTTCCAAACGACCCCGCCATCCGTGCCACCGGCATGCTCGTCGAGCAGGAACATCCTCGCGCCGGCCGCTTTACGACCCTCGACACCCCCATCCGGCTGTCGCGCACGCCGGGTACGATCCGGACACCATCCCCGATGCTCGGCGAGCATACCGAGACGGTGTTGCGCGAGGCAGGCCTGGACCTCCAGGAGATCGCCCGCCTGCGAGAGGCGAAGGTCGTGTCGTGCCCGGACTGACACTTGGCGTCGGGCACGCCGACACCGGACACTGCGTGCGCCCCTAAGTACGCGGAGTTTCTGGGTGCCGAACGGGGCACCGCGCTTGCACCCTGCCGTAGTGGCATGCCGAAGCGCGTCCTTGTCGTCGACGACCAGCAGTACCTTCGTGACGTCCAGGTCCTGCTCCTGAAGGAGGCCGGCTATGTGGCCACCGCCATTTCCTCCGGGGTGGAGGCGCTCGCCCGATTGTCCGATCTGAGCCCGGATCTGATCCTGCTCGACATGTCGATGCCGGTCATGGACGGCCGCCAGTTCCTTGCCCACCTGCGCGATACCGACCGCTGGGCCATGACTCCGGTGATCCTGTCCTCGGGCCATGACATTGACGAGATGGAAGCCATGCGCGCGCCCATCGTCGAAGTCCTCCACAAGCCCTTCAGCGACCGTGCCCTCCTCGAGCGCGTCCGCCACATGATCGGGGACGCGGAAGCATAGTCAGGAATTCGCGAGCACTTCCAGCGCTTGCGTGAAGCACGAGAGGGGCGCGCGCACCACTCCGGCGCCGACCTGGCCTGTACCCGCCTTCTTTCCTGCGATGCCCGTATTGATCAGTGGGGTGATGCCTGTCTCGACGACGGCGCGGACGTCGATGCCGACGGGGGTGCCGCGGTCGTCGAGCGAAGGGACGCGGAAGTGCGGGTGCTCGCCGGCGCTGATCTCTCGCATCTCCGCGGTGACGGCGAGCGCTTCCGCGACGCCGCCCGCGCCCAAGAAGCGCGCGACGGCGGGCGCGGCCGCCATGGCCACGCCGCCGAGGCCGATCGTCTCCACGATGGCGCTGTCGCCCATGTCGGGGTTGGCGTCGTCGGGGCCGAAGCCCGGGAAGTAGAGACCCACGGGTGTGTTCACCGGCGCCGTGAACCACCGCTCGCCGAGCCCGGAGACGCGGATTCCAAAATCGGTCCCGTTGCGCGCCATGGTCGTCACCAGCGTGGAACGCGGCACGCCGCCGGCAGGATCGGCCATCGCCTTGCCCGCCGCCATCGCGAGGTTGAGGAAGAACTGGTCGTTGGCGGCGATGAACTCGGCCAGGCGCGCCACCGCGAGGTGCTTGCCGCCCACGCGCGCCAGGTGCGGCATGAGCGCGCGCGCGAGCAGCGCGGAGGCGGCGAGGTTGCGCTGGTGCATCTCGTCCCCCATGCGCAGCGCCTGCGCGATGAGATGGCGCAGGTCGATGCCGCCGCTCTCGCGCAGCCCCGCGCTCAAGAGCGGGCCCGCCTCCGTCGCCATCCAGCGCAGGCGCGCGATGACGGAGGCATCGTTCGCACCGAAGCGCAGCACCTTGCCGAGTCCCTCGTTGATGGTCGCGTGGGCGCGGTTGCCCTGCGCCCGGTTCTCGACCACGAAGACCGGCATGGAGGCCGTGATCATGCCGGTCATGGGACCGACGGACTGCCAG
>JBKKCN010000357.1:0-2877 GCA_046712525.1 Candidatus Rokuibacteriota bacterium | reverse complement strand
GTCCAGCACGTACTCGGCGACGAGGCGCTCGTCGTCGAGTAGCGCCACGCCGCCCGCCAACGTCGACGCCTCGAGCGCCAGGACACGCATAAGGGCGAGTCTAGCACCGCTTTGCGAGGATGCTGGACAGCGGGGCCGCGTCGACGTCGAGGAGCCGACGGCCGTGCGATAATGCGCCGAGGAGGACCTCGATGAGCCCCGCCGCGCCGAAAAAAGATCCCGTCGCCGTCGAAGCGGAGGTTCGCGAGAAAATCCACCTCGAGATCCTCAAGCGCACCGGCGCCTATCACGCCAACGATCACGTCCTTTTGCCCTCGGGTCAGCACACCACGGAGTACATCGAGAAGACGCTCGTCACCACTGAACCGTCCTTCACGGAGGGCCTCGGCGCTGTCATCGCCAAGCACTTCGCGCAGTGGCCGGTGGACGCGGTCCTCTCCACGGGTCCGGGCGCCCTCATCCTGTCGCACTGCGTTGCGCGCGCCCATCCCTCGCGCCCCATCGTCGTGTACGGCACCAAGGGGCTCGCAGGCGGCAAGCGCCGAGTGTCGCTGCCGGTGGAGTTCAACCGCCTGCTGCGCCAGGGCACGAAGGTGCTGCTCATCGAGGATCTCGTCTCCACGGGCTCCACGCTGAGCCTGCTGATGGACCTCGTCGAGCAGGTGGGCGCACACGTCGTCGGCGTCGGCTGCCTCTGGCGTCGCACGTCCGTGGACCTGAACGGCAAGCCGACGTTCAGCCTCGTTAGTAGAGATTTCCCTACCTATGATCCAGCGGAATGCCCCCTCTGTCGAAAAGGGGTGCCACTTAACGAGGAGTTTGTCCGCCGACGTAACTCCCGCCGCCCCTCGTCGATCCAGGAGCCCAAGGCCCCCTGAGCGATCTCAGGGGGTTACACTTCCCCCTGCGCAATCCTTGACCAGCGGCACGGCCCTTGCTCTAGCAATGCCTGTATGAATGCCATTGCAGGAGTGCCAGCCATGATCAAGAGAGCGACCGCAGCCTCCATCCTCGTGTCAGCGCTGCTGTGGTGTGCCGCCGCTTCGGCGGAGCCCGTTGCCGTGCGCTATACCGAGGGCGTGACGCGGGCGTTTCCGGTGCTGCGCTCCGTCAAGGGCGAAAAGCTGGCCCAGGGCGATCTCGTACAGGTGGCGCGGGGCGACCGTGTCGAGAGCCGCATGACGTTCAAGTTCAAGGACGGCTCGCTGTACGACGAGACCGTGGTGTTCTCGCAAACCGACGTCTTCGTCCTCCAGTCTTACCGCATCGTCCAGCGCGGGCCGTCCTTCCCTGAAAGCATGGACGCCTTCGTCGATCGCGAGAGCGGCCGCTATACGGTGCGCTACAAGGCCGACGAGGACAGCGCCGAAGAGGTGATCACCGGCAAGTTCGAGCTGCCCGCGGACGCCTACAACGGGCTGCTCACCACGCTCATGAAGAACCTGCCCACCGGCGAATCCAAGACGGTACAGATCGTCGCCTTCACCCCCAAGCCGCGTCTGGTGAAGATGCTCCTGGCGCCGACAGTCCAGGACGCCGTGATGGTGGGCGAGAGCGCGATGACGGCCACGCGCTACATGATCAAGCCGCAGCTCGGACTGTTCGCCTCCCTGCTCATCGCCGATCTGCCCGATGTGCGGTGCTGGATCGTGGAAGGGGCAGCGCCTGCCTTCCTCAAGTTCGAAGGCCCGCTCTACTTCATGGGTCCCGTCTGGCGTATCGAGTGGATTTGATCTAGTTGGATGGGGGGCCTCGAAGGGCCCCCCAAGCCCCCCGGCCCGCGGACGCTCGGTTCGGGACCTGATCTCGCCCCCTACATCTAGATGGCAAGGCGAGCTGTACCCCCACATCTTGGATTTTCTCCTTCACACCTCATTGCCCCCGTCCTTAGCATGCGACGCAAGAGCAGGCGACGTGACGGGAGGGGGTGAGACGGTGGCGAAGAAGAAAGCGGCCAAGAAGAAGAAGAAGTAAGCGCCCCGCGGCGCTCGGCCCTGTCGGCCCTCCCGTGGCGGCAAGGGCCGAACCATCTGTGCAATCCTCGCCGGCAAATGACCGAGCGCCAGGCCTACCTGCTTCTCCTCCTCGTCATCCTGTTCTGGGGCGGCAACTTTCCGCTGGGCAAGCTGGCGCTCGACGAGCTGGGACCGCTGACACTGACGGGCGCCCGCGCCCTCGTAGCCGCACCCTTGCTGCTGCTGATGGCGCGCCTCACGGCGCCCCTGCAGCGGCCTCTCGTACGTCGCGACTACGTCGCCTTCGCCGTGCTCGGGGTGACCGGTCTCGTCCTCAACACGACGATGTGGTACTGGGGGCTGGCGCACACCACGGCTCTGAACGCGGGCATCCTCGGCGCCGCCTCGCCTATCTTCGTGGCCATCGGCGCCGCACTACTCCTGGGCGACCCGCTCGGCCCGCGCAACTGGCTCGGCATCGGGCTCAGCGTGCTCGCGGTGCTCGTCACCGTCTCCAAGGGCTCCGTGGAGGTGCTGGCCTCCTTCGCCTTCAATCGAGGTGACCTCGTGATCCTGCTCTCCCAGACGGCGTGGGTGACGTACTCGCTGTACATCCGCGCCGCCGCCTCCACCCTGCCCCCGGTGTGGATCATGGCAGGCGCGCACACGGTAGCCGCCGTCGTCCTCGTACCGCTTGCCGCCGCCGTCGAGCATCCGTGGCGGATGTGGAATGCGGCGCCGGTGGGCTGGGCGGTCGTCCTCTACGGCGCCGTACCCATCACGCTCGCCCACACTTGGTTCTTCGCGGTGATCCGCCGCATCGGGCCCGGGCGCGCGGCCATCTTCCTCAACCTGATGCCGTTCGTGGTGATCGCGCTCTCGTGGCTGATCGTGGGCGAGCCCGTGCACGGCTACCATCTGG
>JBKKCN010000356.1:0-3328 GCA_046712525.1 Candidatus Rokuibacteriota bacterium | reverse complement strand
GGCGCGGGCGGTGCGACGACGGCCACCGGGGGCGCGGCCGCAGGCCTCACGGACGGTGGTGGTGGGTCCACGGGCGCGGGCGTCGGCGGCGCCACGGGCACGGTTGGCAATTCCAGTTCCGGCGGCGCCGGGGCTTCGGCCACCGCTGGCGATTCCGAGACCGGCACCGACGGCGCGGCCGTTGCCGATTTTCCGCGCCCCGAGGCGAATTTCGACTCCCATACATACAGGCCATTTTGCTGGACGGCACGACGGAGCTTGGTGACGTCGACGTCGCCGTGCTTGGGCAGCTTGGGGCCGCTCAGGAACACGCTCTCGACGAACTCCCATCCCCCGCTACACCGGTCGCCGGACAGGTTCGAGCCCGTCTCGTACCGCGTGGCTGCATACAGGTCATGCCGCCCCTTGCATCTGAACAAGTACATTTTCATGCGTCTGCTCCTCCGTCGAGCAGTTTGATGTCCGGATGCCGAGCCCTGCTCGGTTAGAGTAAGCGAGTCACCATCGGCAACGCCAGTTTTGCCCTCCTCGGCCGTCGCAAGCAGCGGCGCCCGCGCAGGGCCTGGTTGACACGGCCGGATCGGGTTCTACACTCGAGTGTCAGAGGTTGCGCGCGCCAGAAGCCGGGCCGATCCGTCACCGTCACCGAGGAGCCGACATGACGCTGCAGAACAGCCACGCCTTCCAGCTTCGTTGCGGCATGCGGCGCGGGCTTGCCAGCGAAGTGCCGCTGCCGACCCGGCTCGTTTCCAACGAGGAGTTCCCGCCTCTGCCGCAGACCGCTGCCCAGAAGGACGTCGAGCAGCGCATCCTGGCGCACGCTGGCCGGCTCGCGCCGCGGCTGGGGGTGAGCCGTCGTGAGTTCCTGCAGCGCAGCGGTGGGATGGCGGTGTCGCTGCTCGCGATGAACGCGGTCTTCGGCCATTTCTTCGACGTACTGGAGGTGGAAGCGGCGGACCCGGCGGCGTTCCAGGCGCGCGCGGGCGAGCGCTTCTTCGTCTTCGACGTGCAGCTGCACTACGTCGGCGCCAGCTATGACCCCGCGAACGCCGAGGCCAGCCGCAAGGGCGCCGTCAGCAAGCAGGGGCTGCTCGGCCTGCGCAAGCGCGCGCAGCGGCTGAATCCCAAGCTCGCGGCCGATCGCGGCACCCTGGCGGACCTGTCGTGGGAGAACTTCGTCAAGGAAGTCTTCTTCGACAGCGAGACGGCGATCGGGCTCATCTCCACGCCTCCCGGCCCGTATCCCCAGGAGGCGGTGGTGCCGCCGAAGGAGATGACGCACATCCGCGACGAGATCAACCGCATCACGCAGTCGCGCCGGATGCTCGCCCACGGCCTCGTCACGCCCCAGCTCGGCCAGGCCGATCTCGACTTCATGGACCAGCAGGCGGCCACGCTGAAGGTGGACGCCTGGAAGGGCTACACGGGGGCGGCGCCCAAGGGGTTCGACCGCGGCTGGTTCGTGGACGACGAGAAGATCGCCTACCCGATGCTGGAGCGCGCGCGCAAGCTCGGCGTCAAGCGCGTGTGCCTGCACAAGGGACTGCCGCTCGGGCCCGTCGCCGACTACAACCATCCGCGCGATCTCATCAAGGCGGCGAAGGACTTTCCCGACATCGACTTCCTGACTTACCACGCGGGCCTGCTCGGGGTGTCGGAGGCGAAGCCCTCGGGCGAGGTGCCGTGGACCACCGAGTTCTGCCGGATGAAGGAGAAGGAGCCGGGCATTCGCAACATCTACATGGAGCTCGGCTCCACCTTCGGCCAGCTCGTCACAAGTAATCCCACCGCGTGCGCCCACCTGCTCGGCCAGGTCATCGCGGCCTTCGGCGCCGATCACGTGCTGTGGGGCACGGACTCGATCTGGTACGGCACGCCGCAGTGGCAGATCGAAGCCTTCCGGCGCTTCGAGATTCCCCAGGCGCTGGTCGACAAGCACGGGTACGCGCCGCTGAGCCGGGCGGTCAAGGAGCAGATCTTCGGGCTCAACGCCGCGCGCGTCTTCGGCGTGGACGTCGATGCCAAGCGCAACGAGATCCCGAAGGATTATCTCAGCCGCATGAAGATGACCTACCTCGATGAGGGGCCGGTGCCGAGCCACCGCTGGTATGGATGGGTGACCGGATGAGCGAAGAGCCGGAAGATTTCGCGACGATGTTCGCGCGCGAGGGCGCGCGCACCGTACTGGAGATCGGTCAGGTCGTGAAGGGACGCGTCATCCTCATCGGTGCCGAAGCCGTCTTCGTCGACGTGGGCGGCAAGGGCGAGGCGTGGATCGAGCGCGCCGAGCTGGCCGACGACGAGGGCAAGCTGCGCGTCGCCGTCGGTGACGAGATCGAGGCCACCGTGGTATCCACCGGCGACGAGGTGCAGCTCTCGCACAAGCTCCGGCAGGGCGCGCACGCGCGACAGGCGCTCGCGGTGGCGGCCCAGACGGGCATCCCGGTCGAGGGCAAGGTGGCGGCGGTGGTCAAGGGCGGCTACGAAGTCACCGTGGGTGGGCTGCGCGCCTTCTGCCCCTTCTCCCAGATGGAGCTGCGTCGCGTGGAGACGGCCGAGGAGTACATCGGCCGCGTGCTCGAGTTCCGCGTCACCAAGTACGACAACAACGGCCGCAACATCGTGCTCTCCCGGCGCCAGCTCCTCGAAGAGGAGGGGGCCAAGGCGGCGGTGGAGACGCGCAAGAGCATCATCCCCGGCGCCGTTCTCACCGGCACCGTCACTGCGCTCCTGGACTTCGGCGCTTTCGTCGACCTCGGCGGCGTGCAGGGGCTGATCCCGGCCTCCGAGCTGTCCCACTCGCGCGTGGGCCGGGCCTCCGATCGCCTGCGCGTGGGCGAGTCGGTCTCGGTCAAGGTGCTGCGCGTCGACGACGAGAAGGGGAAGATCACGCTGAGCCTGAAAGCGCTCGAAGGCGACCCGTGGGCGGCGGTGCCGGGCCACCTCCGCGAGCGTCACGTCGTGCGCGGGCGCGCCGTGCGGGCCACCGATTTCGGCATCTTCGTCGAGCTCCTGCCCGGCGTGGACGGGCTGCTGCACGTGAGCGAGATCCCGCGCAGCCGCCAGGGCGCGCTGCGGGAAGCGGCGGCCGCGGGCGCCGAGCTCGCGGTGATGGTGATGAGCATCGACAGCGACAAGCGGCGCATCGCGCTCGCGCTGGCGCCGGACGACGCCGCGGCCGGCGAGCGCGTGGAGTCCACCGTGGTCGTCGGCGCCGTGCTCACCGGCACCGTGGAGCGCGTGGAGCCGTACGGCGTCTTCGTGAGGCTCGGACCCGGGCAGACGGGACTGGTGCCCAACGAGGAGCTCGGCCTTGCGCGCGGCGCCG
>JBKKCN010000355.1:0-11269 GCA_046712525.1 Candidatus Rokuibacteriota bacterium | reverse complement strand
TCTCGGCCTCGGCGACCTCAGCCTGCGCGAGATCCGTTCCGTCTTTGCCGAGGGCTGGCAGGATCCCGCGACATGGCGGCGGGTTACCCGATGAGCGATATCGAGGAGCGCCACGGCTTTGCCGGGGCGGGACGAGCGCCGGGGGGCTTGGGGCGCTCGTCGCGGCCCCCCATTCAATCGATCCAATGACGTATTCAAACCTTCTCGTCGAGCGCTCGGCCGACGGCCACGTGGTCACGGTGATGCTGAACCGGCCCGAGCAGATGAACGCGATGAACACGGGGATGGGCGAGGATCTGCTCGCGTGCTTCGACGGCCTCGCGCGCGATCCCGATGCGCGCGCCGTGGTGTTCACGGGCGCGGGCGACCGGGCCTTCTGCGCGGGCGGCGATCTCAAGGAGCGCAACGGCATGACCGATGAGGCGTGGCGTGCGCAACACGTGATCTTCGAGCAGGCCGCCTTCCGCGTGCTGCGGTGCCCCGTGCCCGTCATCGCCGCCGTGGAGGGCTGGGCACTCGCGGGCGGCTGCGAGCTGGCGATCCTGTCCGATTTCATCGTGGCCTCGGAGACGGCCGTGTTTGGCGTGCCGGAGACCACCCTCGGCATCTTCCCCGGCATCGGCGGCACCCAGTTGCTGCCGCGCATCGTGGGCGCGCCGCTCGCGAAGGAGCTCATCTTCACCGGTCGCCGCCTGAAGGCGGAAGAGGCCAAGGCAGCTGGACTCGTCAACCACGTCGTATCGGCGGGGCAGGCGCGCGCCAAGGCCACCGAGATCGCCGCTACCATAGCGCGCAACGGGCCCTTCGCCGTGCGCCAGGCCAAGAAAGCGATCGCGTACGGCGCGGAGACCGATCTCGACACCGCCATGATCCTGGCCATCGAGGCGTACAACGCGACCGTGGTCACGGAAGACCGTCTCGAGGGCATACGCGCATTCAACGAGAAGCGACCACCGCACTTCAAGGGCAAGTAAGAGGGACACACCATGGCCACCGTGAATCTGTCGCTCACCGAGGACCAGCGCGCGCTCAAGGCGGGAGTGGTCGATATCTGCAAGCGGTACCCGGGCGAGTACTGGCGCGATCTCGACAGCCGGCGCGAGTATCCGGAGAAGTTCGTGAACGAGCTCACGCAGGCGGGCTACCTGGGCGCCCTCATTCCCCAGGAGTACGGCGGCTCCGGGCTCGGCATCGCGGATGGCTGCCTCATCCTCGAGACCATTCACGCCAACGGCGGCAACGCGGCGGCGTGCCACGCGCAGATGTACATCATGGGCACCGTGCTGCGTCACGGCAGCCAGGCGCAGAAGACCATGTACCTGCCGAAGATCGCCGCCGGTGAGCTGCGCCTGCAAGCGTTCGGCGTCACGGAGCCGAATGCGGGATCGGATACCACCAAGCTGCAGACGACGGCCGTGCGCAAGGGCGACCGCTACGTGGTCAACGGCCGCAAGATGTTCATCTCGCGCGTGCTGCAGTCCGATCTCATGCTGCTGCTCGCGCGCACCACCGCCGTGGACCAGGTGAAGCGCCGCACGGAGGGGCTGTCGGTGTTTCTCATCGACATCCGCGGCCTCGCGGGCTTCGAGGTGCGGCCGCTGCGCATGATGATGAATCACAACACCAACGCGCTCTTCTTCGACGACGTCGAGATTCCCGCGGAGAGCCTCATCGGCGAGGAGGGCAAGGGCTTCTCCTACATCCTGGACGGCATGAACGCCGAGCGCATCCTCGTGGGCTCGGAGTCGATCGGCGACGGCGCGTGGTTCGTGGACAAGGCGGTCACGTACTCCTCGCAGCGGGTCATCTTCGGCAAGCCCATCGGCGCCAACCAGGGCGTGCAGCTGCCCATCGCCAAGGCGCACACGGCGGTGGAGGCGGCGCGGCTCATGCGCGACAAGGCGGCCGCGCTCTTCGACGCCGGCGAATCGTGCGGTCCCGAGGCGAACATGGCCAAGTACCTGGCGGCGGAGGCGGCGTGGGAGGCGGCCAACGCGTGCATCGACTGCCACGGCGGCTACGGTTACGCGGAGGAGTACGACGTGGAGCGCAAGTTCCGCGAGTGCCGGCTCTACAAGACGGCGCCCATCAACCAGAATCTCGTCCTCGCCTACGTAGGGGAGCACGTGCTCGGCATGCCGCGCTCCTACTAGCCGATATGCGGCGGTGGTTAGTGCTCGTGCTGCTCGCGCTCGCGTCCCCCGCCGCCGCCGAGCGGGTGGACGTCGTGTTTCCGACGCTCCACGGCCAGTACGTCCTCAACGTCGACACCGCGCACCTGTCGGAGGGGGAGCTGCGCGAGCTCGTCGTGCTGTCGCCGCACCTGTCGGGCTGGACGAGCCAGGCGGTGGTGCCGCGCCTGGAGCTGTGCGTGGCGAATGATCGTGCCTACCTGGACTGCGATGCGCGCACCCCCACCACGCCGGCCTTCTTCTGGAACGCGCGCGCCAACGTCGCCAAGGGGGTGAAGACCATCGCCGCGCTGGAGGCGCTCCGTTACCCGCGCGAGCTCGAACCCGTCGTCTCGTACCTCAAGCGGTCGCTGGCGTTCAGCCTGTGGCTGGAGGAAACACGCCTGGCGTACTACGAGTCGTGGGACCAGCAGGTGTTGGCGCGCCCGTACGACAGCGTCGAGCCTGCGCGCGTATGTCGCGCCGCGCTGCAGACGGTAGCGGCGGCGGTGGCAAAGGACGACAAGCACCAGCGCACGGCCCAGGACTGGCACAACTGCGTGAACACCGCGGTGCGGCGCGACCTCGGCTCCTACCCGGCGCCCGCGTGGCAAGCGTTCCTCGTCGCCTACGGCATCCGCGAGCGGCTCGTGGAGCTCGGCGCCGACCCCAGACCCAGACGGTAATCGAGGAGCGCCACGGCTGTGCCGGGGCGCTGCCGAGCGTGAGGGGATTGGGGGCCGTCGAGGCCCCCATCTAAGCCAGGACCACCCCCGCCGCGCGCGCGGCCGCTTCCACAGCGCCGGTGTGCCGCGGCACCCGCAGCTCTCGGAAGAGCCGATGCGCTCGCTCCCTGTGAGCGCGCGCGGGGGCGGTGTCGCCGCGCGCCTGCTCGATGGCGGCCAGTGCCGCATGCGCGCGGGCGATCTCGAAGCGCGCGCCCGTCGCCTCCAGCATCCGTAACGCGTGCGTGGCGTGACCCCTGGCCGTCGTCGTGTCGCCGCGCGCGACCGCGATGGCGCTCAGCAGCCGCTCGGCGGCGCCCTCGGCAGGCGAGAAGCGGGAGCCGCTCACGATCGCGCTCCCCGCACGCACGAGCGCCTCCGCCTCGTCCACCTCGCCGTTCAGCAGAAGCGCATGGCCCTTGAAGATGGTGAACCACCCCTGCAGCTGCGGAAAGCCGAAGGAGTGGAAGGCCGCGATCGCCTCCGTGAGCAGCGGCAACGCCTCCGTGGCGTGACCCGCCTCCACGTAGGAGTTGCCGAGAAACCCCACCGCGAGCGCGCGGGGCGGACCCTCCGCGCCAATTCCACCGCGCGCCGGCCCGCCTCGATCCCGGCCGCCCACTCACCGCGCAGCGCGTGCACCCAGCCGCTCGTATACGCCGCGCTACTGGCGAGGCGGCGATCCCCGAGGCGATCGGCGACGGCCTGCGACGATGCTGCGCAGTCGAGCGCAGTGTCGAACTCACCGCTGAGCGTGTAGTTCAGCGCCATCGTCCAGTACGCCATCCCTAGCCAATAACGCTCCGGCGTCGCTTGCAGCAGCGTGACCGCGCGGCGGCCGTGGTCGAGCCCCACCAGCATCTCTCCCGACCAGAACGCCTGGCGGGCGAGGATCACGTGCGCCTTGCCGGTGGTCTCGGCGTCGTCGCAGCGGGCGGCGTCGTCGATAGCACGCTGCGCGTACTCGGCCGCGCGCGCGCCGTCGCCGAGAAGACCGTACGCGGAGGCGAGCCGGAACCAGTACTGGCACATGAGGGCGGGCTCGCCGATGGCGGTGAACGCCCGCTCGTTGGCGAGCATCACGTCCACGCTGTCCTTGAAGCGCCCCATCAGGAACAGCGTCTCCGAGCGGCGGCGCACGAGATCCAGGCGCGTGCGCTCGGCGCTGGTCGCCGGAAGGCGGGCCGCGTGGACTTCCGCCTCTTCCAGCGCCTGCAGGGCTTCGGCATTGGCGTACGCTCGCCCGGCCCGCTCGGCCACGCGCGTGAGGTACTCCACCGCGCGCTCGGCGTTCGGCGTGCGCGCGTAGTGGTAGGCGAGCCGGTCGTACACCTGCTCGAGGCGGCCCTCGTAGAGATTCTCCAGCGCATGCGCGGCGGCGGCGTGCAGCGCCTCCCGGCTCGCAGTGAGCAGGCTCTCGTAGGCGACTTCCTGCGTGAGCGCGTGATTGAAGGCGTACGAGGGCTCCTCCGCCAGCGGCTGCTCGTGCAGGAACTCCTGCCGCGTGAGCTCCGCGAGGT
The DNA here is from genome assembly GCA_046712525.1 of Candidatus Rokuibacteriota bacterium. GTDB lineage: Bacteria > Methylomirabilota > Methylomirabilia > Rokubacteriales > CSP1-6 > JBBDXO01. Next base: position 6,853 of record JBKKCN010000355.1, on the reverse strand, counting down.
GCCCGGCCACCGCGCCTGCGCCGTCCCACACCGCCTCCAGCAAGCGCAGGGGGAATTCGCGCCCGAGCACGGAGGCGGTCTGCAGCAGGCGCTTCTGCAGCTCTGGAAGCCGATCGATGCGCGCCATGAGCACGCCGTGCAGGGTATCGGGCACCGCGAGGGCACCCGCGGCGCCCGCCTCCGTCACCGCGCGCGTGAGCTCTTCGAGGAAGAGTGGATTGCCGTCCGCCTTGTCGAGAATGACCCCGACCATGGAGTCCGCCACCTGCGCGCGCGCGAGCATCGAGTGAATGACCGTCAGGCTGTCTTCGGCGGACAGGGGCTGCAGCACGATGTCGGTGACGCAGGTGGGCGGCAGCCACTGCGGCCGGTACTCCGGCCGTGAGGCGAGCAGGAGCAGGATGGGCGCCTGCGCGAGACCCCTCACGAGGGATCCGAGGAATTCCTCGGAAGGCGCGTCGATCCAGTGCAGGTCCTCCAGCACGATGATGAGCGGCGTTTGCCGGCTCGCCGCGCGCAGCATCTCGGTCACGGTCTCCAGCGTGCCCGCTTTCACCGCCTCCGGGCTCATCGACTGCAAGGCGGCGGCGACTTCCTTGATCCCGAGAAGCTGCAGCACGTACGGCGCGCGATCGTCTGCGTCGAGACGGAAGCTCGCCAGCGTCGCGCGCACTTTGTCGCCGACGACCTCGGGCGTGTCGGCGTCCGCGATACCGCAGTGCACGCGCACGAGATCGGTGATGGGCAGGTACGGCAGCGCGCTGCCGTAGCTGCGGCAGCGCCCCTCGAGCACCGTGAGATCCAGGCCGCCCAGCGTGCGGCGGAACTCGTAGAGCAGACGGGACTTGCCCGAGCCCGCCTCCCCCACGATGCGCACGAGGCGGCCCTGGCATTGCTGAGCGCCGGACAGCACGTCGCCGAGCGCGCGCAGCTCACGCTCGCGGCCGACGAAGCGACCGAAGGCGCGCTCGCCCGCGCGCTCGAGCGCCGACCGGCGTGGCGCGCGCCCGAGGACCTTGTAGGCGGTGACGGGCTCGCTCTTGCCTTTCACGGTGAGGGCTCCCGCCGGCAGCAGCCGCGCCTCCGAGCGCACGAGCCGCGCGGTGGCCTCGGAGATGAGGATGTCGCCGGGCTCCGCCATCTGCTGCAGCCGCGCGGCCACGTTCGTGGTGCCGCCCACCGCCGTGTAAACCACCCACACATCCACGCCGATGCAGCCCACCACGACGAGCCCGGTGTTGACCCCGATGCGCACCGCGAGGTCGCTGCCACCCATGTAGGAACCGCGGTCTCGCAGCGCACGGCGGATGGTGATGGCGGCCAGCACCGCGCGCCGCGCGTCGTCCTCGTGCGCGAGGGGCGCGCCGAAGAGCGCCATGAAGCCGTCCCCCAGGAACTGGTTGACGGTGCCCTCGTAGCGATGGACTTCACCCAGTGCGAGCTCGAAGAATCCGTTGAGGAGAGCGTGCATGCGCTCGGGGCCGATGCGTTCCGCGAGCGGCGTGGAGTTGGCGAGATCGCAGAAGAGCACCGTGACCTGCTTGCGCTCGCCTTCCAGCGCGGCGCGCGAGGTGAGGATCATGTCCGCGAGGTGCTTGGGAGTGTACGCGGCGGGGGAAGCGAAGGAGGCGGCCACCGCCGGAGTTCCGCCCAGCGGCTGGCCGCACTCCAGGCAGAACTTCGCCGAGTCCGGCAGCTCCGTGGCGCAGCGGGGGCAGCGCATGCCGTGTACTATCGCACTCCTCCGCTTGAGATGTCGGGCATGGTCCGAACGTTTCCCGCAGCCGCGTGCTAAAGTTTCGAGCACGGAGGATGTCCCATGCAGCTGCCTGAGCGCGTCACCATCTGCGAGGTCGGAACCCGGGACGGCTTTCAGATCGAGCCGGATTTCATCGCCACGGAGCAGAAGGTCGAGGTGGTGAACCTGCTCTCCGAGGCGGGCGTGCCGCGCATCGAGGTGACCTCCTTCGTGCACCCGAAGGCGGTGCCTCAGCTGCGCGACGCGGAGACGGTGATGGCGCTCATCCGGCGGCGCCCCGGCACACGCTACGCTGCCCTCGTCCCCAACGAGAAGGGCGCCGTGCGCGCGGTGGACGCGGGCGTGGACGCTCTCCATACGGTCGTGTCGGCGAGCGAAAGCCACAACCTCGCCAACGTCAACATGACGGTGGCGGAGTCGCTCGACAAGCTGCGCGCGGTGATGCTGGTGGCGGAGCGCGCGAGGGTGCACGTCGGCTGCGGCATCTCCACGTCGTTCGGCTGCCCCTTCGAGAGCGACGTGCCGCTGTCGCGCCTCGAAACCATCGTGAGGCACCTGACAGACATGGGCGCGCGCGCCGTCGGGCTCGCGGACACCACCGGCATGGCGAACCCGCGCCAGGTGACGCGGGTGCTCGAGCACCTGATGGAGCGCTTTCCAAGCGTGGAGTGGACGCTGCACACGCACGACACGCGCGCGATGGCGATTCCCAACATCCTGGCCGCCATGGCGTGCGGCGTGACGAACTTCGACGCCTCCGTGGGCGGGCTCGGCGGTTGCCCCTTCGCGCCCGGCGCTTCCGGCAACGTGTGCACGGAGGACCTCGTCCATTGCCTGCATGCGATGGACGTGGAGACCGGCATCGATCTCGACCGGCTCCTCGACGTGAGCCGGCGCGTGCAGGAGATCGTGGGCCGGCCGCTGCCCGGGCAGATCGTGAAGGCGGGCAAGTCCACGCGCCGGTATCCCGCGCCGGACGGCGTGAGCGCGCGCGTGCCCTCGCCCTCGTGACGAAGACGGCGCAGCGGATGCTCGGGATGATGGACCGCGCCACCGCGCTGTGGCAGGTACCCGTCATCGGCCGTGACAAGGGCCGCGTGATCCGCAAGCTCATCGACAAGCACCGCTGCACGCGGGCCATGGAAATCGGCTCCCTGCTCGGCTACTCCGCCATCCTCATCGCGAGCGCGCTGCCGCCCCGCGGCCGGCTCACCTGCCTCGAGGCCAACGGCTACCTGGCCAAGTTCGTGAAGTTCAACCTGGAGCGTGCGGGGCTCGGCAAGAAGGCGAAGGTGGTGGTGGGCGACGCTGTGCGCGTGATCCCGCTGCTGCCGGGCCGCTTCGACTTCGTGCTCATCGACGCCGTCAAGGAAGACTACCTCGAGTACCTGCGCCAGCTCGAGCCCAAGCTCGTGGCGGGTGCGGTCGTCGTCGCCGACAACACCGGCGTCTACCGCCGCGAAGTGGCGGGCTACCTCGAGCACGTGCGCAATCCCGCTGGGCGCTACGACAGCCAGGAGTACGAGTTCGGCGACGACGCCATGGAAGTGAGCGTGGTCCGCAAGCAGTAGCCGGCGCCGGTACACTGGGCGCATGAGACGAGCCGCCTACATCACGCCCGGACGCGATCTTGCCGCCGCTACCGATCTCGCCCGTCTCGCCGAGCAACTCGGCTACGAGAGCGTGTGGGTCACGCACGGTCACGGCCGTGATTCGTTCCTCGTCCTGGCCGCCTACGCCGCCGCCACCACGCGCCTGCGCGTGGGCAACGGGGTGCTGCAGATTCTGCCGCGCCATCCCGTCGCCACCGCGCAGTCCGCGCTCACGCTCGCCGAGCTGAGCGGCGGCCGTTTCACGCTGGGGCTGGGCATCAGCCACCGGCCCATGATGGAAGAGATGCTCGGGCTGACCATTGTCGATCCCCTCACGACGATGCGTGAATACGTGACGGTGCTGCGTGGCGCGCTCGGCGAAGGTGCGCACGTCGACGGCAAGCACTACCGCGTGCACTGGTCAGCCGCGATGCCGTCGCGGCCGCCGGCGCCGCCCATCTACCTGGCGGCCCTTTCGAGCCGGATGCTGGAGCTCGCGGGCGAGATCGCCGACGGCGTGATCCTGTGGCTGAGCCCGCCCGCCTACGTGCGCGCGGTGGCGATGCCCGCCCTCGAGCGTGGCCGCCGCCGGGCGGGCAAGACGCTCGACGGCTTCGAGATCGTCTGTGCGGTGCCGCTGGCGGTCACCGACGATCCGGAGGGAGCGCGTTCAGCGTTCCGTGCCGAGCTGGTGCGCTATGCGTCGCTGCCGTTCTATCGCGCCATGCTGGAGACGAGCGGCTTCGCCGCCGCGCTGCGCGAGTTCGACCGCACCGGCACCGTGCCCGCTTCGCTCGCGGACGCCCTCGGCGGCATCGGCGACGCCGGTGCTGCGCGCGCCTTCATGGCTGACTACCGCGCGGCGGGCGTCACGCTGCCCGCGGTGCGTCCGATCACCTTTCCCGACGCGCCGTGGTACCGGCGCACGCTGGAGGAAGCGGCCGCGTGGTGACGCCCGCGCTGTCGCTCGGCGTGGTCACGGTCCTGCTTGCTGTCGGCTGCGGGTGGGCCCGCTCCGGAACGCCCAGGATCCTGCACGCCGATCGGGCGGCGCCCCTCGTGTATGTGGCCCTCGGCGACAGCACGGTGGAGGGCATCGGCGCCACCAGCGCCGATGCCAACTACGTCGGCCGCCTCGACGAGCGGCTGCGCGCCGTCTACCCGCAGGCGCGCACGACGAACCTGGGCGTCGCGGGCGCCACCTCCGCGGACGTGGTGGCCCGACAGCTGGAGCCGGCGATCGCGCACGCTCCGCACCTCGTCACGCTGTCGATCGGGCCCAACGACATCACCGGCCGCGTGAGCGTGCGCGAGTACGAGCGTCACCTCGAGACGATCTTCACGCGCCTGCAGAAGGAGACGGGCGCCGTGGTCGTGGTCAACCTGCTGCCCGACCTCGCTGTCACGCCCCGCTTCAGGAACGATCCCGCCCGCGAGACCGTGGGCCGGCTCAGCATCGAGTTCAACGAAGCGCTCGCGCGTGCGGCGCGCGCGCACGGCGTGGAGCTGGTTGATCTCTATGGCCCCAGCCGGGCGGAGGTCATGGCACGGCCCGAGCTGGTCGCCTCCGACGGCTATCACCCGTCGGACCTCGGCTACGCTCGGTGGGCCGAGCTTCTGTGGGCGGGCATCGAGCGCCGTATCCCCCGCTGAGGCGACCCTGATCGGATCCACGAGACGCCCCGCTGATTGGGGTCAGACTTTGACTTCTTAACATTTCCGCGCGGGCGCGCCCGGCGAGGGATGCCTCGTTCCCTCTGAATTCTTGACGGATGTTAAGAAGTCAAAGTCTGACCCCGGTCAGTGCTCCACGTAGAGGAGGAGGACGGTGGCCATGAGGACGAGGAAGGCCGGCCACGCCCAGCTCACCACTCGCTCCGCCTGCAGCTTACGAGCGACGAACAGCGTGGTCCCGAGCGCCACCGCGGTGAGGCCCATGGCAGCGTGCTGCAGGTAGATGGCGTCGATGTGGAACTTGTTGTCGTGGAAGTGGATGAAGAGTGAGATGCCACCGATGGTGGCGAGCACCGGCACCAGAAAGCGCGCGCGCACGGCGCCGTAGGCGCGCAGCCCCTCGATGGTGCCGATGACCAGGAGCAGGATGGCGAAGAGCTTGTGCTGGAGCACGAGGGGATCGTAGAAGATCTCTATGAAGCTCTTCGGGCCGTAGGGCCACGCTTCAGGATCCGAGCTGATGAACAGGTAGACGCCGAAGCCCAGCCACAGCGGCGCGGACATCGCGTTCCACGGAAAGCGGCGTCCGGGCCGGCTCTCCCAGAAGATCACGGCCGCCAGCACGATCAGAAAGGCCCCGGAGGCGCGGTGCGTGAACTGCGAGTAGAGCGCCTCGGCGGGATTGCGGGCGTGCTCGTGGCCTGCCTGGTGCACGGCGCCGCCGTAGGGCGTCAGGTAGGCGTTCTCCTCCGCGAACGGCCCCGCCGGGTTCGGATACCACGCCCAGACGTGGGCGACGGCCATCGCCGGATGCCAGAGCACGAAGCGCTCGCCACTCACGGGATGCGCGGGTGGCCAGGCGCGCGCGCTGGGCGCGGGCAACTCGCGGAAATCGCGGTAGTGGCACGAGGCCTCGTGCTCGTGCCAGTCGGCGCCCGGCAATGGATTGGGGTCGGGCTTACGCGGCAGCGCGTACTCGACGCCGGCCAGCTGCCAGCGGCCGTCCCGCTCCACGTAGAGCAGCATGGGCGGCCGCGCGAGGTCGATGGAGCCCGTGATGGCGTCGTACGCCGCCGACAGCACCGGCGAGGTCGCGTTCAGGAAGTGGTAGCCGTGGCGCAGCTCCATGCCGCTGATTTGCACGAAGCCGTCCTCGCGCGCGTTGTTGATATCCAGATAGCGCGCGGTGGCACGGCGGACTTCGGCGACGATCTCGTCGGGCGTGAGCGCGGCCATCGCGGGCGCGGGGAGGCCGACAAGGGCCAGAAGCACTGTGGCGAGGACGAAGGCGTTTCTCATGATCCCCCACTATACTGAATTCGTGGACGCCTTCCTCAGCGCAGATGGCCTCATCTCTCTCGTCACGCTCACCGCGATGGAGATCGTGCTGGGCGTGGACAACGTCGTCTTCATCGCCATCCTCGCCGGCCGCCTGCCTGCGGGCCAGCAGGAGAAGGCGCGCAAGCTCGGTCTCTTCCTGGCCCTGGGCATCCGGATCGGCCTCCTCTTCGCCATCTCGTGGATGATGGGACTCACGCGGCCCTTCTGGGCGCCCCTTGGCCACGAGATCTCCGGCCGCGACCTCATCCTCCTCGGCGGTGGCATGTTCCTCATCTTCAAGGCCACGCGGGAGATCTACGACAAGGTGGAAGGCCATCACGACGCGCACATGGCGGCGGGCAAGCGCGCCGCCCTCGCCGCCGTCCTCGTGCAGATCCTGATCCTCGACATCGTGTTCTCCCTCGATTCCGTCATCACCGCCGTCGGCATGGCCGAGCACGTGTCCATCATGGTGGTGGCCATGGTCATCGCGATGGTGGTCATGCTG
>JBKKCN010000354.1:0-7701 GCA_046712525.1 Candidatus Rokuibacteriota bacterium | reverse complement strand
CATGCCCATTGTGGTACCCGTCGAGCGCGACATGGATCGAGTCGTCATGCTCCAGCTCGCCGACCTCACCAATTAGCTAGCGAAAGCCAAGAGGACTATATGCGCCGAGCCATCTCACTATTCGCAGCGGCAATTTTCATCGTGGCATCCCCATGGAACGTCGACGCACAGCCGGTCATCTCGACGGTGGCGGGCGGTGGGCCCGGCAACGGGCCCGCATTGGCCACGCCACTGGGGTCCCCTGCGGCCATCTCGCTGGACGCAGCGGGCAATGTCTTCATCGCTGCCCCGCTCCTGAATCGGATCTTCAAGGTCGACGCGATCGGGCAGGCGACCACGGTCGCCGGCAACTCTGCGTTCGGCTTCAGCGGAGATGGCGGACTTGCCACCGCCGCGGCCTTGGCGAGTCCCACCGGCGTCACCGTCGACGGCGCCGGGAACGTGTACATCGCCGACCAGGGCAATCAGCGGATCCGCAGGGTCGACGCCCTCACCGGCTTCATCACGACCGTGGCCGGCGATGGCACTTTCGGATTCAGCGGGGACGACGGCCTTGCGACCAGCGCCCGCCTGGCGAGTCCCTCTGGCGTCACCGTCGATACCTTGGGGAACCTGTTCATCGTCGATCAGTCGAATCAGCGGATCCGCAAGGTCGACACCGCCGGCACCATCACGACCGTGGCCGGCAATGGCACCGAAGGCTTCAGCGGTGACGGCGGCGCCGCCACCAGCGCGAGCCTGGGGCAACCCAATAGCGTCGCCGTCGACGGTGCCGGAAACCTCTTCATTGCTGAGTTCTCCAACCACCGGGTGCGCAAGGTCGACGCCATCACCAAGTTCATCACGACCGTGGCCGGCAGCAACGACGCCCCAGGCTTCAGCGGGGACGACGGCCTCGCCACCAACGCCCGCCTCGCCAATCCGAGTGGTGTAGACGTCGACGGCGCCGGAAACCTCTTCATCGCTGACTTTTCCAACCAACGGGTCCGTAAAGTCGACGCCTCCACCGGCGTGATCACGACCGTGGCCGGCAATGGCACGTCCGGATTCAGCGGGGACGGCGGCCTTGCGACCAGCGCCCTCCTCGCGAATCCCTCCAGCGTCGCCGTCCACAGCGACGGGAGCCTGTTCATTGCCGACCTCGCCAACCAGCGGATCCGCAGAGTCCCGGCCACCGGCGGCGTGATCACGACCGTGGCCGGCAATGGCAACGCGCGCTTCAGCGGTGATGGCGGCTCCGCTACCGTAGCCAGCCTGGCGGATCCTATTGGCGTCGCGATCGACAGCGACGGGAACCTCTTCATCGTCGATGGGTCGAATCACCGGGTCCGCAAGGTCGACGCCGCCACCGGCGCGATCACGACCGTGGCCGGCAATGGCACCGACGCCTTCAGCGGTGACGGCGGACCTGCCACCGATGCCAGCCTTCAGGATCCCAGTGGCGTCGCCGTCGACAACGCCGGGAACCTCTTCATCGCCGACCTCACCAACCAGCGCGTGCGCAGGGTCGACGCTACCACCGGCATCATCACGACCGTGGCCGGCAATGGCACCCGCGGCTTCAGCGGTGACGGCGGCCCCGCCACCAGTGCCAGCCTTCGCGATCCGAGTGGCGTCGCCGTCGACGGCGTCGGCAACATCTTCATCGCCGACCCGGTGAATCAGCGAATCCGGAAGGTCGCGGCCGGAGTGATCACGACCGTGGCCGGCAGCAACGGCATCCCGGGCTTCAGCGGTGACGGCGGCCTCGCCACCGGCGCCAGGCTGGCGAATCCCACCGGCGTCGACGTCGACAGCGCCGGGAACCTGTTCATCGCCGACCAGGCCAACCACCGGATCCGCAGGGTCGACGCCGCCACCGGCGTGATCACGACCGTGGCTGGCAATGGCACCCGCGGCTCCAGCGGTGACGGCGGACCGGCTATCGGTGCCAGCCTTCAGGATCCCAGTGGTGTCGCCGTCGATGACGCGGGAAACCTCTTCATCGCCGACCTCACCAACCAGCGCGTCCGCAAAGTCGACGCCGCCAGCCGGGTGATCACGACCGTGGCCGGCAATGGCAACTCGGGCTTCAGCGGTGACGGCGGCTCCGCCACCGCCGCCACGCTGACGAATCCCAGTGGCGTGGCCGTCAACAGCGCCGGCAGTCTCTTCATCGCCGACGTCTCGAACCAGCGCATCAGGCTGGTGACGGCGCCGGACCTCATCCAGATATCAGTGACGAATCCACCCGCCACTGCGACACGCGGCACCATTTTCTCGGTAACCGACACCGTCCGGAACCGGGGCGGGGCGTCCGCGCCGCCGACGGCCTCCCGCTACTACCTATCAGTGGATAGGCTCCGCAACGCCGGGGACAAGCTGCTGACGGGCGCACGGGCTGTCCCGCCGTTACTCCCAAACGCGACCTCAACGGGTACGGTGGCGAGGGTGACGATCCCGACGAACACCGCCTTTGGCAAATACTTCCTGCTCGCCTGCGCGGACGACGCGCTTCGAGTCCCGGAGAACAACGAGACCAATAACTGTGTGGCCTCCGCCGCCGTCGTGGAACTGGGGCCGGACCTCGTCGAGATCGCAGTGACCAATCCACCCGCCACTGCTATTCGCGGCACGCGCTTCTCCGTGACGGACACCGTGAGGAACCGAGGCTCGGTGCTGGCGCCGGCGAGCACGACGCGCTACTACCTGTCCCGCGATAAACTTCGCAACGCCGGCGACCAGCTCCTGACCGGCACACGAACGGTTCCCGCATTACTCCCAGGCGCAAACTCACCGGGTACGGTGATGGTGACAATCCCCACCACCACCGTCTTTGGAACGTACTTCCTGCTCGCCTGCGCGGACGACCTGGCCCCTCAACTCGGCGAGAGCAACGAGACAAATAACTGCTTCGCCTCCGTCACCGCGGTGCGAGTAGGGCCGGATCTCGTCGAGATCGCAGTGACGAATCCGCCCGCCACTGCTACACGCGGCACCCGCTTCGCGGTGACCGACACCGTTAGGAACCAGGGCGGTGGGCCCGCGCCGGCGACCACGACGCGCTACTACCTGTCCGTCGATAAACTTCGCAACACCGGCGACCAGCTCCTGACCGGCACACGGGCCGTCCCCGCGTTGGCCCCAAACGCAATCTCGAGGGGTACGGTGACGGTGACGATCCCGACCACCACCGTCTTTGGCACATACTTCCTGCTCGCCTGCGCGGACAATGCCGCACAAGCCGTGGAGAGCAACGAGACAAATAACTGTTTGGCCTCCGTCACCGCAGTGCGAGTGGGGCCGGACCTCGTCGCGATCGCAGTGACGAATCCACCCGCCACGGCTACGCGCGGCACCCGCTTCGCGGTGACCGACACCGTCAGGAACCAGGGCGGTGGGCCCGCGCCGGCGACCACGACGCGCTACTACCTGTCCCTCGATAGACTTCGCAACGCCGGGGACCTGCTCCTGACCGGCACACGGGCGGTGCCGGCGTTGGCTCCAGCCGCGACCTCAACGGGCACGGTAATGGTGACGATCCCGATCACTACCGTCTTCCGGACGTACTTCCTGTTGGCGTGCGCGGACAATGGGATACCTGCCGTCGCGGAGAGCAACGAGACAAACAACTGCGTCGCGTCGGCCGGGACCGTCGTGGTCCGGCCCTGACGTAAGGCGCACTCTCCGTTAGGTCGGTCCGGAATCAGGAAGCGGTTGCAAAGTGCCAAGGGCCCCACGTTCAACGTGGGGTCCTTCTGCTATGAGTGCCTGGCGCGGGTCGATTCATGAGGGAAGAAATGCTTCAACGTTCGACTTGCAGCGAGGCGCGTCGAGCGACGACGCCGGTGTTGCGTGAGCAAGAGCTAGATCGAATCGCTTGAGGGCGCGGCGACGACCTTTCTAATTACTCGCGCAGCGTGATGACGGTCACGGTGGCGGCGGCCAGCACGAGGGCCACGCCCACCGGATGCCAGAGAAAGCCGATCATCCCACCCGTGAAGAGGCCACCCACGATCGATTCCGCGCGCATCAGTGCATTCAGGTGTGCATTCATGTGTTCCTCCTTACCCGGACGTCGACGTTCTCACGCATCCACTGCCACAACGGCCCCTGCGCGGCGGGGTCGGCGGTCGGCCGGACCTGTGTCCGCCAGCCCCTCATGACTTCGTGACTCACCGTGGCCAGTCGCACGCGCACGCGCGGCACCAATGTCCGCCACCGCTCGGCGACGGGCGGGCTCACATAGGCCAGTCGCACAGTCACACGCGGGGCCAGATACTCGAGGGGTCCCAGATCGATCTGCCTGTACGCGCCCCCGGAGCCCAGAGCGGGCGACGCCGCCGCCACGTCGGGAAGGCCATCGGTGATCAACACCACGGTCACCGGCCGTAGCAGCAGGTTCCGCTCAGCGGCGATACGGGCGACGCGGCGAAAGAAGACATTGAAGTGCGTCAGAGTGTCCGTGGGCGGAAAGCGCTGGCGCAGCGTCTGTTCGATCTGCGCAATCGTCTTGCCGGCGAGGCTGGCGTCCTCGCTGTCGTCGGAGCCGATGGCGCCCACGAAGACGTCCACCGGTGTGGAGAGACCGCCGAGCCCGTTGAGATGGCCGTAGAGATAATGCGCCAGGAACGGCAGCGCCTCCTCGTGACCGGCGCGGTAGAAGGCGCCACTCGTATCGAGGCCGATGAACAGGCTCTCGCGCGGGCGGCGGTCGCGGGCTTCGCCCTCGCCCACGACAACGCCCAGCACCAGCGCCACGATCGCCGTTACGCGCGCCACGCCTCTCACAGGTTTGTTTGTTTCCGCGGCTGCAGGTGCATGGCGGCCAGCAGCTCGCGCTGCTCCGAGGCCTCCTTCAGGCCCTTGAACGGCAGGCCGAAGGCCGGGCGCGCCGCGGTGAGGATGGTCGCAAAGTTCACGGCGGCCCCGAGCAGGTTCAGCACCGGCAGCGCGAAATGCTCGAGCAGCTCGTCGCTGCGGCGTTGCAACCACCCGAGCTCCACGCGCAGGTCGTCCACGGCGGGCCGCCACCACGCGGGTGCGTGCGTCGGCTCGCTGCCCGCCGCCTGCGCGAGGGGCGCGTGCGCGATGAGGGCGAGCAGCGATGGCGCGCCGTACTGGCCGAAGAGGAACCACGTCATGCCGCGGACGCCGATCCACGCCATCGTCGCCAGCAACAGGGTGGGGGCCACGCCCAGGCGCAGGCCGGTCCCCTGCGCCACCCACGGCGTCATGGTGTCGATGAGCGGGCGGTAGAAGAACAGCACCTCCACCACGAGGACGCACACCTGCACGAGGACGATCTGCGCGAGGAAGCGAAGCTGTCCCTGGCGCACCGCCTCCATGAGGGCCTGCACACACGCGAAGCTGCCCGCGATCAGCATGACGAGCAGCAGGTAGAGGATCGGCCCCGCCAGCCTCGAGACGTCGTCGGAGCCCACGATGTCGGCGAGCACGTCGGTGATCGTCGGCATCAGGGTGTACGTGAAGACCGCTGCCTCCAGCGCACACCACAGCAGCAGGACGGCGAAGGCGACCCAGTGGAAGCCCGGCGTCACGTAGCCCCGCGTCATCGCGAAGGGCGCGCCGCCCACGTGCCGCACGAGTGCCACGGCCAGTCGCACCGCAAGGTTGCCGAGCGCAAGCAGCCAGCCGGCGCTCACCATGGCGGCGCGCACGAGGCCGATCCAGTACAGCCACACCGCGAGGGCCGCGTCCCACCACGCGAGAAGCAGCGAGGAGACGAAACGGCTGCGGCCTCTCCGGAAGGGCACGGTATAGATGGAGAGTTGCGTGCACCAGATGGCGAGCGTCCCCAGCATCATCGGGAAGAGCAGGAAGACATACTTGGCGGCGGCGGACCACGGCGATGAAGACTCCAGGAAGAAGTCCATCAGCGCGGACTGCATACGCGGCACCCACGCGATGGGTGCCAGCAGGAGTCCGACAATCTCGCGCCACTGCCCCGGCACCATCGCCATCAGTTGTTCGATCATCTGCGTCCTCCTTGCCTACGGCGCTTCGCTTCCGACCGATCGCACGGGCGTGGCCACGGGCGCCGCCACGAACGCGGCCTCGATATCGGCCGCCGGCGCCGCCGGCTCCACCCTCCTGCCCACGAGCACGACCGCCGTGCTCACCTTCGCGCGCGCCGGCGCCGTCCCCGCGGTGGGGTAGCCGATGCGGCGCAGGATGCGGCGCACGTAGCGCCTTGTCTCTCGATAGGGCGGCACGCCGCCGTGCTGGATCACCGCCTGCTCTCCCGCGTTGTAGGCGGCGAGCACGACGGGCAGATCACCGTCGAAGCGATCCATCAGCCGGCGCAGGTGGCGCACGCCGCCGTCGATGTTGGCGCGAGGGTCGAAGGCATCCTCCACCTGGAGGCTGGTGGCAGTGGCGGGCATGAGCTGCATCAATCCGCGCGCGCCCTTACGCGACTCCGCGCGCGGGTTGAACTCCGACTCGGCCTCCACGATGGCCGCCACGAGCCGCGGCGACACGCCGTAGCGTCCTGCCACTTCGCTGATGTGCGCCTTGATATCGGCGACGCTGATCTCGTGAACCTCCGAGTCGTCGGCATCGCGAACGTCAGCTTCGACGAACGCCACGAAGGCATCCGGCAGCGGCACGCGAAACGTCACGTACGCGGGCACGATGGCGACGAGAAGCACCCCGAGCCCGAGGATGTGACGGCGCCTGCCGTCCGCCTTGCTACGCCTGCCGTTCCGCTCGTTCACGACGGCTCCTCCCAGTTCTGTTGCGTGATATGTGACCGGTGCTTCGATCGCTTGACGGGCAGCGTGCTGGTAATAGGCAACGCGGATGCCACATCCGACCGTGCTGACTTTTCATCATAGTTTCAGGTATTTGTGAGACGCGACAAGGAAACAACCACCGTCGCCGGACGTCACGGGGTGGACGTTAACGCGTCGCCGGAGGACGCGTTGGCACGCGGCGGTTGTCGCATCGCCGTCCCCGGCGTAAGGTAGGCCGATCAAAGACTGAAGGACGGTCACACTGATGGACAAGACGTTCGAAGTCACCAAGACCGACGCGGAATGGCGTCGGAGCCTCAGCGAACCCGCGTTCACCGTGCTCCGCAAGCACGGCACCGAGCGGGCCTTCAGCAGTCCGCTCGACAAGGAGTACCGGCGCGGCGCATTCCATTGCGCGGGCTGCGACCTGCCCCTCTTCGCGTCGGACACCAAGTTCGACAGCGGCACGGGGTGGCCCAGCTTCTGGACGTCGCTCGACGACGCGGTGGGCACGACCACGGACCGCTCGTTCTTCATGAAGCGCACCGAAGTCCATTGCCGCCGGTGCGGCGGGCACCTCGGGCACGTGTTCGATGATGGCCCCAAGCCCACCGGCCTGCGGTACTGCATGAACGGTGTCTCGCTTACTTTCCGCCCCGCGGAAGGCTGAGCGACGGCACGGCACGCGCATGGCGGTCGATCGGTCGTACGTGGCTCGCAACGACGCTCAGCGCCGGCGGCTGCTCGCGCTTGTCGATCGCCTCAGCGATGAGGACCTCTCCCGTCCGCTGGCCGGGGGCTGGACCGTAGCCGGGGTCCTCGCGCACATGGCGTTCTGGGATCAGCGCGCGCTCGTGCTCCTGGACGTGTGGAAGGCCAAAGGCGCGGCCACGGGCGCCGTGCCCAGGGACTTCGACGACGACATGGTCGACTGGATCAACGACGCAGCCAAGCCGCTGTGCCT
>JBKKCN010000353.1:0-5710 GCA_046712525.1 Candidatus Rokuibacteriota bacterium | reverse complement strand
GAGGTGATCCGCCGCTCTCTGCCTCGTCGCTGCGGATCACCTCCGCGCCCCGCCCCGCTCCGCCTGTGGCTGGCGAGCACGTCACGCCTGTCGTCGCGGAGTGCTCTCCCGTCGCTTGCCGCCGCCGCTTTTACGCGCGCATCGGTAGGTGGCGTGGGGGGAGGCCGATGTAGTGGGCGCGGGGGCGGATGAGGCGGTTGTCGGCGTATTGCTCGGCGATGTGGGCGAGCCAGCCGGCGGTACGGCCCACGGCGAAGATCGAGGTGCAGAACTCGGGGGGGATGTCGAGCGCATCGTAGACGACGGCGGAGAAGAAGTCGACGTTGACGGGTAGGCTCGTGCGGGCACGCATGGTGTCGTAGACGCGCGCGGCCACGTCGAAGAGGCGCCCCTTTCCGGTGGCATCCGCCATCGCCTTCGCCATCCCGCGCAGCACGCGCGCGCGCGCGTCGTCCACCCGGTACACGCGATGACCAAAGCCCGGCACGCGCGCCCTGGGGTCGCCGCGCTCGGCCTTCGACAACCCCGCCCGGCCTCCGAGACGTTCCTCGACAAATGCCTCCGCGCGCGCGGGATCGGCGATCTCGCGCAGCATGACGAGCACGTCCTCGTTGGCGCCGCCATGGCGCGGGCCCTTGAGGGTGGCGATGGCGGCCACCACCGCCGCGTGCAGGTCGGCCAACGTCGCCACCGCCACGCGCGCCGCGAAGGTGGAGGCGTTGAACTCGTGGTCGGCGTGCAGCGTGAGGACGATATCGAGCACGCGCGCGACCTCCGGCGACGGCGCCCGCCCATCCAGCAGCGAGAGGAAGTACGCCGCATGCGAGGCGCCCGCGTCGCCGGTGACGGGCTCGCGTCCCGTCCGGATGCACTGCCAGGCGGCCACGATCTCCGGGACGCGGTTCATGACCCGGAAAGACTTCCTCAGATTCGCGTCAGGGTCACTCGCGCGCGCATCGGGGTCGAGGGAAGCGGCCAGGGACAGACCCGTGCGCAACGCATCGAGCGGATGGCAGTCGCGCGGCAGCGTGCGGAGCAGGTCGGCCACTGGTGCCGGCAGGCCGCGCGCGTTCTTCAGCCGCTCACGAAAGTCCGCCGACTCCTTCGCCGAGGGCAGCTCGCCCGTCCACAGCAGGGCGGCGACGTCCTCGAAGGGGACCGCGCCCGCGAGGTCCCCGATCTCGTAGCCGCGGTAGAAGAGGCGGCCGGCACCGCCGTCGATGGCACAGATCGCCGACCGCGCCGCAATGACGTCCTCGAGTCCCGCTTTCCAGTCCATGCTCATGAGCGCCTCCCGGTGGGTATTCGTCGGGATTGATTATACATGATTTATATTGATTAGACTTGATAAACTCTAAACGCGGTCGACCGACGAGGTGGGCGCTGTTAGCCTGAAGACGCGATGGCGAGAATCATCCTGGACGGCGAGGAATACCTGACCGTGGACGAGGCGGCGCGCCTGCTGGACGTGAAGGCGGCCACGCTCTACGCCTACGTGAGCCGGGGCATTCTCAAGTCGTACCGGCAGGGGATGAAGCGGCAACGCCTGTACCGCCGCGCCGAGGTCGAGGCGCTCCTGAAGCTCGACCGCGGCAACACCCCGCACATCCCTCCCGCGGACTCCTGGATCCGGGATTGACTTACATGGGGGGCCTCGAAGGGCCCCAAGCCCCCGACGCTCGGCAGCGCCCCGGCAAAGCCGTGGCGCTCCTCGATCTACAACGCGCCTAGGACTTTTTTGGCCTGATGGAGATGGTCGATGGCGTGGAGGCGCAAGACGGCGGCGTAGGCTTTCCAGTCGAATTCTTCCACCCAGTGCACCGGTACCGTGGCTCCGGTGGAGTCGGTCGCGTTGGCCACCATCACGATGGGCGCACGCGCGTCCGTGGTGAAGTTGTCGCGGGTGGCGTCGAGCGCCGCCACCACGCCCGCGTGGATGTCCTTCATCTCGCCGAGCACCGTGGCATACGCGCGCGCCTGCGGCGCCGCGGATTGCAGCGCGGCCGGAACGGGGCCGCCGGCCGGGCGCCGCCCCGCGAGGAGCGAGCGCAGCTCCTCGAGCGAGGGGCGGTGCGTCTCCACCACGTGGTCGGCGATCTCGTGCAGCGACCACTCCCCGGCCCACGCCACGCGCGCGGCGCGCCCGGCATCGACCGACTCCAGGAAGGTCTCCAGCCGCTCGAAAGCCTGCCCGACGCGCTTGCGGAGAGACGGAAGCGGCGCCGAGGTGCCGTTGGCGTACAGATACTCGCGTGCCTTGCGCTGCGCCTCTGCCAGCGCTTCCGGCGTGACACCGGCGCTCACGGGTGGCGGCCTCGGACAATGGCCATGCGTGCCCCTCCTCTTACGGGCGGGCGCGGCGCCGCTCGGCGGCGCGCTCGGCTTCCAGGCGTTCCAGCGCCACCTCGGAATGGTCGGCGAACGTCATGGCGGCGGCGATCGCCCGGTGCGCGGCGCGCTCGGCGATGAGCGTATGCATCGTCTGCGCGATGCGCCGGTACGAGGGATGTCCCTGCGGCGCCGAGCGCAGCTCGATGAGGTGCATCGCTTCCCGCGCGTTCATCTCCATGTAGAAGCGAACCCGGAAGGCCATGCACACCGCGTAGGCGGCCGCCTCGCGCAGCCCCGCCGCCATGACGGCGTCGTGGAGGGACGCAGAGTCGTCGAGCGCGCGATCCCATTCGTCGCGCGCGCCCGCTTCGTCGATCGCCTCCGGCGTCACGGAGCCGTGGCGTGGCGACAGCGGCTGCCACTCCAGCGTGAGCAGGCGGTGACGCTGCAGATCACGAAAGGCCCCGTAGTCGCCGAGCACGTCGAATCGATACGAGGTCCGCTCGAAAGCGCGGCCGGGACGATGGCGGCGGTTGCCGCGAGCGCCCACGTACGCGGTGAGCACGGCCGCGCGCTCGGCGTCCGTCATGCGGCGCGCAAGGGCGAGGAGCTGATCGTCGGGCAGCTCGGAGGCCGCGTAGAGCGCCGCCGCCACCACCTTGATCTCGCCGTCGGCATCGAAATCGGTCAGCGTGACCTCGTCGCGGCTCTCCGGCGCTGCATCGCGCAGCATCCGTGCCGCCGCCTGCCGGGTCGCCTGCCGCGTGCTCGCGAGGTACGCCGACCACGCCCCCCCGCGGTCCGGCACGTCGACCCGGCGCAGGAAGGCGGGAATGACCTTGCGCAGCTCGAGCAGCATGAGGTCCGCGTACGCGCGCGACTCCGCGAGCGGGTGCGCGCGCATGCGCAGCAACAGCGCTTCGTACGCCTGCCCGGTGCCGTAGATGCCGACGTTCGAGATGGTGGCCGCGGGCAGCATGCCGCGCAGCGTGTCCAGCGCCTTGGCGCGGATGGTCATGCGGTACACGGCCTCGGACTCTCCGCCCTCGCGGGGGAACTTCGCCTCGAAGAACGCCCGCATCTTCGGCAGCCAGGCGCGGTACGCGTCGAAGATGCGGTCGAGCGTGGCCACGTAGCGCTCGCGCAGCGCGCCCGCGAGCTCGTCCGGCACGTGGTAGCGATAGCGTCCGCCCGGGCGGTCGTCGTACGGGATGTAGCGTGTCGATTGCTCGAGGTACGCCATGAGGCGCCCCCACTCGAGGATCTTCGTGAGGATGTTGGAGGCGCCCTCGCATGCGAGGTGGACGCCGCCGAGCTGGGCCACGGAGTCGTCTCCGTACTCCACGAAGACGCGCTCGTAGAGCTGCTCCGCGCGCCGGGTGTCGAAGTCCGCGCGCGGCGGCGGCACCATCCCCTCCGCGGACAGGAACTCGTCGAGGAACAGCCGGCGCAGCGACTTCGGCGAGCGCGAGTAGCGCGCGAAGAGCGCGCCCTTGACGACCTCGGGCAGGTTGACGAGGGCGAACACGGGGCCCTCGAGGCTGGTGAAGTACGGCGCGAGCGCCGCGCGCTCGGCGGCGGTGAATTCGTCGCTCATTGCTGCCGCAATCTTACCGCGGCGCCGGCCGCGGCGCCGGCCGTGCCGCCGGGGAAGCGGTGGCTCCTCCCCCGGCGGCGCGCGGCGGTGCGACTACTTGATCGCGATGGGGTTGATGATCGCCTGCACGGCGCCGGTGATGCGCGAGGGGCCGAGCGTGAACAGGAACTCCCACGCCTGGTCCTTGACCATCTCCTCCGTGTTCATGTTCTCGAGGATGTAGATCCCGTTCAGCGGCAGCAGGATCTGGTGCACCTCGAAGACCCCCTGGTTCTGCTCGAAGGGGACGACTTCGAGCCCCCACGTATCCGCGCCCACCATCGCCACGCCGAGCGAGGCGAGATACTTCGCGCCGTCGACGCCGAGACCCGGCTCGCCGGTGTTGTAGCGCTTGTTGTCCTTGCCGATGAGCTTGGTCCAGCCGGTGTAAAAGAGCACGACATCGCCCCGCTCGATGGCGCGGACGCCCTGGCGCCTCATCGCGCCCTCGATCTCCGCACGATTGAAGGGCGTCCCTTCCTTCACCGGATCGCTGCCGAGATGCGCGACCATGTCGAGCAGGATGCCGCGCGTGGCGATCGCGGGCACCTTCTCGATCCCGAACTTCTTGAGGCCGTCCGCCTGCGCGAACTCGGCCGCTTTCTGGCAATTGTAGTAGACGTTGTCGACGCCGATGTGCCCGAGGCCGTCGAGCTGGGAGCCGACGCCCACCCAGCCCGCGATGATGTCGTCGTTATAGGTCGTCTTCGTCGGTCCCAGGCCGCCCCCGATCTGACCGGGCTGCAGAATCGTGATCGAGAAGGTGCGCGGCGGGAAGGCGGGCGTGTCCTTGTTGGTCTCGATGCCGAGGCGGTAGGCCTTGCCCTTCGTGACGAGCTTCGTCGCGGCCAGCGTCTTTTCCGGGGTGACGTAGTTCAGGTTGCCGACCTCGTCGTTGGGGCCGAACTTCGATGGCACACAGCTCGCCGGCTGCTGCGCGGCGGCGGGCAGCGCCCACGCCAGCGCGAGAGCCAAGCAGATCACGATCCCGGCGGCTCGGAGGTACGTCGATGTCCTCATGTGACGGTGCTCCCTTTCGCGGCGGGTCGCGTTCGTGACGGAAGTCTCGGTGCGTGCGACCCTGCGACGCGTCGAGGCCCTGCCGCTCTCGTGGAGCGGCGGTCTAGCCCTTCTGCATGTACGCGGGCGCAGCGGTGCCCGGCATGAAGTCCTCGCGCGGCGGCGCGAAGACGTCGATGACATCGGTGTCCTCGGGGAACCACGCTTCGTGCTCGACGCCGCCGGGGATGACGCCGAGGTCGCCCGCATTGCACAGGCGGCGCTCGTTGCCGAGGCGGAAGTCCATGCGGCCGGAGATGACCCAGAACATCTGCTCGTGCGGATGCGCGTGCGCGGCGGCGTGGGCGCCCGCCTGCATCGACCACCACACGATCATTTCCTTGTCGCCGATGAGGACGCGCCGCGTGATCTTGTCCGTGACCTTCTCTTCGGGCAGGTTCTTGAGCGAGTGAAATCCCGTCATCATCGGCATGCCACGCCTCCTCTTGCACCGTGCCGCGTACGCTAATGAGGCGCCCGCCTGCTGTCAAGGCGGTCCATCGACGTCCTCCCTGCCGCTGTTGTACGCTCTACGCGTTCCCAACACGACCGGCACAGGGAGAGCCATGGCACGACTCAAGATCGGCTTCATCCCCATCGAGGGCGGGCACTACTACAAGGAAGCGCTGGAGGAGGTCACGAAGGCCGAGGAGCTCGGCTTCGACTCCGTGTGGATGGAGGAGC
>JBKKCN010000352.1:0-3964 GCA_046712525.1 Candidatus Rokuibacteriota bacterium | reverse complement strand
GAGCAGACCAGGCGGCCGTCCAGCGTGACACTGCAGGCGCCGCAGTCGCCGGAGGCACAGCCTTCCTTGCTGCCGGTCAGCTGGAGCGTGTCGCGGAGGACGTCGAGCAGCGTGTCCTCGGTCTCGCAGAGGAACTCGACCGGGTCCCCGTTCACCGTCGCCTCGATGTGGTGCTTGGCCATCAGCTCATCCTCGCCCGGTCGAGCGCGATCAGGGCCGCCCGGCGCGCCAGCACGCCCGCGACCTCGATGCGGAATTCTGTCGTCCCTCGCTTGTCGTCGATCGGCCGGCAGGCCGCCCGCGCTGCCGCTTCGAGCCGGCCCTGCGCGGCTTTGTCGAGACGACTCCCGACGATGGCCCGGGCCGCCTCCGCCACCAGCAGCACCCGCGCCGCCACCGCGCCCAGCGACACGCGCGCCGCGGTGATCGTGCCGCCGCCGTCGATCGTCAGGTTGATGCCCGCGCCCACCACGGCGATGTCCATCTCGGTGCGCGGGATGAAGCGCAGGTAGGCGTCGCTCGAGCCCTTCGGGCGTGGCGGCAACAGGAACGAAACGACGATCTCGCCCTTGCGGAGGGCGAGCTTGCGCGGCCCGAGCATGACGTCCTCGACCGGGAGGTCACGCTGGCCCTGCGGGCCGGTCAGCGTGGCGACGGCGCCGGCGGCGATGAGCGCAGGCACGCTGTCGGCCGCCGGCGAGCCGTTGCACAGGTTGCCTCCCAGCGTGGCGCGCCCCTGGATCTGGGTGGAGCCGATGAGGTTTGCGGCCTCGACCACGCCCGGCCACACCTGCTTGAGCCGGGCATGCTCCTTGAGCTCCGCCCCTGTCACCGCGGCGCCGATGCGCCAGCCGCCTTTCTCCTCGGTGACGGCGCGGGTCTCGCGGATCTTCTTGATGTCGACGATCAGCTCCGGCTCGACGACGTCGGCGCGCATCTGCACCAGGAGGTCCGTGCCTCCGGCCAGCACCCGCGTCTCGCCCGTCGCTCCCGCGAGCAGGGCCACCGCCCCCTCCAGCGACTCCGGTGCCTCGTATCGCATATGTGATGGCCTCGCCTTCGTGTGGGGACTCGACCCTCGGGGTCCGACTGGTGAGCGCATGATAGCAGGGGCGGGAAGTCCGGCGGTGGTGGGCGCGAAGATCTCGCACCATGCTCGACTGCGCGGTGGTACGTTGGCGCGGCAGCGCGACAGCCAGGGCGGGGAGGAAGGCCATGCCGGCATTCAAGCGTCCTGACGCCGAGATCTACTACGAAGTCCACGGCTCCGGTTTTCCCCTGCTCATCTTCGCGCCGGGAGGCTTGCGCTCGGAGCTCGCGTTCTGGCGCCACAGCCCGAGCAATCCCGCCGCGGCACCGCCATGGATGAATCCCATGGTCGATCTTGCCGGCCGCTTCACCGTGATCGGCATGGATCAGCGCAACGCGGGGAGCTCGCGCGGCACGGTGACCGCCGCCGATGACTGGCGCACGTACGCCGGTGATCACCTGGCGCTGATGGATCACCTCGGACATCGTCGCTTCCACGTCATGGGGGGCTGCATCGGCGCCACCTTCTGCCTGACGCTGTGCGAGAGGGCGCCCGAGCGGATCACCGCCGCCGTGCTGCAGAACCCGATCGGCCTGCACGACAACCGGGCGACCTGGGACGACGCGGTGAGCGGCTTCGCCAAGACCATGCTCGCCCGCGATCCCACGCTGACCGAGGACATCATCAAGAGCTTCGGCCGCAACATGTTCGGAGGCGACTTCGTGTTCTCGGTGAGCCGCGACTTCGTGAGCACGTGCCGCACGCCGCTCTTGCTCCAGCCCGGCACCGACACGCCGCATCCGGCCGAGACCAGCGCGGAGATCGCCCGTCTCGCGCCCGCTCTCGAAATTCAAAAGGACTGGCGCGGCCCCACGCATCTCACCGAGTCGATCCGTCGGGTGACGGACTTCCTGACGCGCCACACGCCGGCGTCCTGACCCGGCCGAAGGCTCGAGACCTCGCCTATTTCGCCAGCGCCTCGCGCATGCGGGCGAGCGCGGTGCCGTACACGTGGTGGGGCCGCAGCAGCATGGCCACGCGCTTGTCGTCGTTCGCGATCCGGTCGTACTCGTCCCAGTCCTTGCTGCGCCGTCTCGTGGTGGCGCTGAAGATGTGCCGGCGCGCCATGCGCAGGGTGTCGGGATCGGCGTTGCCGGAGTGGGTGAGCTCCACCGTGCCCTCGAACACCAGGAACCCGGACCACCAGTCGGCGTGCGAGATCAGCACCGAGCAGCGAGGGTCTCGCAGAAGGTTCTTGAACTTCATCCGGTTCTCCGTGATGGAGACCCCGACGCCGCCATCGCGGGGGTACACGGTGACGATGCTGAGCTGGGGCATGCCGTTCCTCCTGAACGAGGTCATCACACCCTGCGGGTTGTCATGGATGAACTGCTCGATCTGGGGTGCGAGCGGGGGCGCTATCGGCATGGGTGGTCTCCCTGTCGGACTCAGATGAGCCGCGGACGATCGCCTTCGACGATGACCCGCCACAGGATGCGGCTCTGGCTTCGGTCGTAATCGCCGTGGGCCCGGTGCATCGTGGCGCGGTCGTCGATGACCAGCACGTCCCCCTTGCGCCAGACGTGGTGATAGACGATCTGCGGCCGGATCATCCGGTTGATGAGATCGCCCATGTAGGCCTTGCTGGCGTCGGGCGTCATGCCGCCGATGTGGGTGGCCTTGGTGATGTGGAAGTACACCGCTCGTGACCCGTGCCCGGGATGGGTGCGCACCATCGGGTGCTCGATGGGCGCGCCGTACTTGTCCCGATCTTCCGTCCGCGTGTCGGTCTTGTCGCTCTCCAGGCTGTTGAACGTCGTCAGCGAATCGAGGCGCCGGCGCTCGTCCTCTCCAAGGGCGAGGTACGCCGCGCGCATGCTCGCCACGCTGGTGCCGCCACCGGCCGACGGAACCTCGACGCCGTACAGGATGGTGGCGGCGGGCGGGCGCTCACGATTCGTGTGGTCGGTGTGCCACTGTTCGGCCGGCTGCTGGCCATTGCGGTGCCAGATGAGCCCGATCATCGGAAAGTCGGGCATGTTGTGCTGCGAGTAGTGCTGCTCCATCGGCGGCCCGAACACCGAGGCGGCGTCGAGATACTGGGCCGGCGTCAGCGATTGATCACGAAACACCAGCGCCAGATGGTCCGCGAGCGCGCGCGACAGCGCCTGCCGGGTCGTTGCGCCGATCGGCTTGCTGAGATCGACGCCCGCCACCTCGGCACCGAGCGCGGGATGGAGTGGTGTGATGTGCAATGTCGCCATGGCGCTCCTCAGCGGGCCAAGCCCGGACTTCCGGCCGGCACGGCATAGAAGTTCATCGTCAGGGAGACGGCCGTGTAGTACCCCATGAGCACGATCACGTCGGTGATGCTCTCGTGCCCGAGCACCTTGACCGCGCGGTCATACAGGCCCTGAGACACCAGCCGGACGCCGGCGAGCGTCATCGCCATCTCGTAGACGACTTGCTCCCGGACGTCCGTGAACGAGGCCGGGAGGCCGGCGATGATCGCTTCCACCGCAGCGGCGGGCAGACCGACCTCCTTGCCGCGCGTCTCGTGCGCAGCACTCGGATAGGCCGAATGCCATGTGCTCGTGATGACGACCACCGCGATTTCGCGCTCGCGCTCCAACAACGACGACTGGCCCGGCGTGAAATGTTGTCCGATCGGGGCCGCGGCGTGCACCAGCTTCGGATTGTGTACCCACACCTTGTAGGGCCCCGGAAGCCGTCCCCTCGGGCCCTCGACGAGGAAGCGGTAGCCTTCCCGCTGCTCCGGCGTCATCTCCTCGACGGGAATCTCGGCGTAGCGCCCGAACGTCGGCTTGTCACGCATCCTCGACCTCTCCTGTTCGCGGTGAACCGTGAAGAGCCCCCGGGGATCTTAATCGACGGGCGGATGCTATGCTGCGCCCTTTAATCATCGATTCCGGA
>JBKKCN010000351.1:0-6811 GCA_046712525.1 Candidatus Rokuibacteriota bacterium | reverse complement strand
CCCGAGCGACAGCGGCGTCACGTCGAGCAGCAGCATGTCGGTGATCCCGCCCGAGAGAATGTGCGCCTGCACGGCGGCGCCCAGCGCCACCACCTCGTCGGGGTTGAGCTGGCTGTGGGGCGCCTTGCCGAACAGCCCCTGCACCCGCCGGCGCACCAGCGGCACGCGCGTAGAGCCGCCCACGAGCACCACCTGGTCGATGTCCGCAGGCGTGAGGCCGGCGTCGGCGAGCGCGCGGCGGCAGGGCCCGAGCGTCTTGGCCACGAGGGGCTCGAGGAGGCGCTCCACCTCCGGGCGCGAGATCTCGCGATGGTACGTGAAGCCGTCGAAGGGCAGCGTGAGCGTCGTCCGCTCTTCGGAGGACAGCCGGATCTTGGCCGCCTCCGACGCCAGCCGCAGCTCCTGCCCCAGCTCGGGGTCGTGTCCAAGGTCGATGCGCTCGCAGGCGAGCTCAGCGTGGTGACGCGCCTGGATCTCCTCGCGCAGCCACAGCATGATCACGCGGTCGAAGTCGTCACCACCGAGGTGCGTGTCGCCGTTGGTGGCGAGCACCTCGAACACGCCATCCTTGACGCGTAGGATCGAGATGTCGAACGTCCCGCCCCCGAGGTCGTACACAGCCACCACCCCTGACGACAGCCGGTGCAGGCCGTAGGCGAGCGAGGCCGCGGTGGGCTCGTTCACGATGCGCACCACGTCGAGGCCGGCGATACGGCCCGCATCCTTGGTGGCCTGCCGCTGGCTGTCGTTGAAGTAGGCGGGCACGGTCACCACCGCCTTCTCGATCGCTTCCCCGAAGTGCCGCTCCGCGCGCTCCTTGAGCGCCTTCAGCACGAGGGCCGACACCTCGGGAGGCGTCACCTCGCGCTCGCCCACCTTCAGCTTGATGATCCCGTCCGCGGGCACCACGTGGAAGGGGAAGTAGCGCAGCTCGTCCTTGACGTCGTCGTAGCCGCGGCCCATGAAGCGCTTGACGGAATACACCGTCGACTGCGGCCGGCGCGCGAGCTGCCGCCGCGCGGCTTCGCCCACGAGGACGCCGTCGGGCGTGAAGGCGACGATCGAGGGCAGCAGCGTGCGCCCGTCTCCATCGGGGATGACGCGCGGCAGCCCCGTGCCTTCGTCGACGTAGGCGACGAGGCTGTTCGTCGTCCCCAGGTCAATGCCGATGATGCGCGACACGCTCGTCCCCCTCCCCCAGCGCCTGCGCCAGGTCGTCGATCACCGTCCTCAGATAGGCGCGCGTGGCGAGCGTGGCCTTCACCCGCGCGAGCACGGCGGGGCCGTCGGCCGGCGGTGCCGAATCCCACGCCTCGCTCAGCGCGCCGCGAACGCGCTCCTCCTCGTCGCGCTGGCGCGCGACGAGACGGTCCCGCTGCTCCGCGAGCGCCGCGCGGCCACCGGCGTCGAGCCCGCCCTCGCGCAGCTCCGAGAGCGCCTCCTGGATCTCGAACATCTCCGCGAGCAGCTCGGGGGGCGCCTTCGGTTTCACCGCCGCGCCCTCCGTGGTGTCTCGCCCCTCTTCGAGGCGCACGAGGTACTCGGCACGGGCGATGGGATCCCGCAGCGCCCGGTAGGCGGCGTTGACGAGGGCCGAGGCTTCCTCCGCGCGCGCGCGCTCCTCGGGCGCCGCCGACTGGTGGAAGTCAGGATGGTGCTCGCGCGCCAGCTCGTAGAAGCGCCGCTGCAGCGCGGCGCCGTCGATCGTCAGCTTGCGGGGCAAGCCGAACACCTCGAAGTAGTCCATCGTCCCCTTACCGTCCCTGAAATGGCGAACGGGCCCTCGGCCGGGCCCGTTCCAGCACACCCGTGTGTGGCCCCTACGCGGAGAAGGAGGTGCCGCAGCCGCAGCTCGTCTTCGCCTGGGGGTTGACGAAGGTGAAGCCTCCCGTCAGCCCCTGCTTGACGTAGTCGAGCGTGGTGCCGTTGAGATAGATGTAGCTCTTCTTGTCGACGACCACCTTGACCCCGTCGATCTCGAATTCCTTGTCGTGCGGGCCCTTCTCGGTGTCGAACTCGAGCAGGTACGACATGCCCGAACACCCGCCGCCCTTCACGCCCATCCGGAGAAAAGCGGTCTCCGGCAGGTTCTGCTGCTCCTTGAGCTCCTTCACCTGCTTCGTGGCATTTTCTGAAAGCGCAACCGCCATGATCCGGTCCTCCCGCCTATTTAGATGCTGCCGCGACGTCATTCGTCGCGCGCTTTTCCTGGTAGTCCGCCAGCGCCGCCTTGATGGCGTCCTCGGCCAGCACCGAGCAGTGGATCTTCACGGGCGGCAGCTTGAGCTCGTTCACGATGTCCGTGTTCTTGATCTTGGCCGCCTCGTCCACGCTCTTGCCCTTCAGCCACTCGGTGGCCAGGCTCGAGGAGGCGATGGCGCTGCCGCACCCGAAGGTCTTGAACTTCGCGTCCTCGATGATGCCCGTCTCGAGGTTGACCTTGATCTGGAGCTTCATGACGTCGCCGCACTCCGGCGCCCCCACGAGCCCCGTGCCCACCCCCGGCGTGTCCTTCGTGAAGGACCCGACGTTGCGCGGGTTGTTGTAATGATCGACGACCTTGTCGCTGTACGCCATGCCCCGCTCCCCCTTTTACTCGCCCTTCCACTGGATGGACTTCAGATCGACGCCTTCTTTCGCGAGCTCGTAGAGCGGCGACATGTCGCGCAGGCGCTTGATCACCTCGATGGTGCGCTGCCCCACGTACTCCACCTCTTCGGCCGTCGTGAACCGGTGCAGGCTGAACCGGATCGACGAGTGCGCCAGCTCCGCGCTCGCGCCCAGCGCCCCGATGACGTAGGAGGGCTCCAGCGTCGAGGAGGTGCAGGCGGAGCCGGACGAGAGCGCCGTCTCCTTGTTGAGCCCCATGAGCACCGACTCGCCTTCGACGTACGCGAAGGAGATGTTCAGGTTGCCCGCGAGCCGGCGGTCCGGCTTGCCGTTCAGGTACGCCTCGTCGACGCTCGACAGAATCATATCCTGGAGCCGGTCGCGCAGCTTCGCGAGTCGCGCGTTTTCGCTCTCCATCTCCTGGTCGCACAGCTCCGCCGCCTTGCCGAAGCCCACGATGAGCGGCACCGGCAGCGTCCCCGAGCGCATGCCGCGCTCGTGCCCGCCGCCGTCCATGATAGGGGCGATGCGCACGCGCGGATTCTTGCGCCGCACGTAGAGCGCGCCCACACCCTTCGGCCCGTACATGAGATGGGCCGTACAGGACAGGAGGTCGATGCCCATCTTCTCCACGTCGATCCGCACCTTGCCGAAGGCCTGAGTGGCGTCGGTGTGGAAGAGAATCCCCTTCTCCTTGGCGAGGCGGCCGATGGCGGCCACGTCCTGGATGACGCCGATCTCGTTGTTGGCGAACATCACCGAGATCAGGATGGTCTTGTCGGTGATCGCCTTGCGGATCTCCTCGATGTCGACGAGTCCGTCCGGCTGCACGGGCACGTACGTGACCTCGAATCTCTGCCGCTCGAGGCGCTTGCAGACGTCCAGGCCCGCACGCTGCTCGATGGCCGTGGTGACGATGTGGTTGCCCTTCTCGCGGTACATCTCCGCCACGCCCTTGATGGCGAGGTTGATGGACTCCGTGCCCCCGGAGGTGAACACGATCTCCTTGGGGTCCCGAGCGCCCACCAGCTTGGCGATCTGGGCCCGCGCCGTGTCCACGCCGCTCTCCGCTTCCCAGCCGAAGGAGTGGTTGCGGCTCGCGGGATGCCCGAACTTCTCCGTGAAGTACGGGATCATCGTCTCCACTACTCTTGGGTCCACCGGCGTGGTGGACTGCGCATCCATGAAGATCGGAAACTTCAACGCCATTGGCTCGTTCTCCCCGTCGTCCTGTTCGTCATCCGCGTATCGACAGCAGTTGCGGCACGTCCTCACTCGCCAGCTCCGCCAGACTCATCGTGTCGAGGACGTTGGTGATGGCGGCCTGGATCCGCTGCACGGGGCGGCGCAGCGTGCACCGCTCCATCTGCTTGCAGCTCGTGTCCTCCAGGCAGCTCACGATATTGATCGGCCCTTCGAGGGCCCGGATCACCTCGCCCACCGTGATGTCGTCCGGCCGCCGGGAGAGCGTGTAACCGCCCTTCGGGCCGTTCTGGCTCACAATCAGCCCTTTTTTCGCCAGCCGCTGGAGGATCTTGGCCATGATCTCGGGAGGAATGTTCGACTCCTCCGCGATCCGCTTGGCGCTGACCGACCCGAGGTCGTCGTGGACGGCGATATAATGAATCGCCATCAACCCGTAGTCGGCGCGCTTGGTAAAGCGGAGCATTTGTTTGCCTTTGTCCTCGTCTTGCCCGCTCAGTATATACCCGACGTTTTTAGTCGGCGACTAAATCGGTCGGAGTCTACCATACGCAAACCGTCGTCTCGGGGCGAAGTCAACTGAAAGGACGTCGATGACCGAGAGCAGGACGCACCACAGCGAGTTCGACTCCGATCTCCACCGCACCGCCATTGCCCAACTGGATCGGGTGGCCAGCAAGCTCAAGCTCGATCCCGACGTTCACGAGAGGCTGCGCCACCCTCGCCGCGCCCTGGTGGTCTCGGTCCCGGTCAGAATGGATAGTGGAAAGACTGAAGTATTCACAGGTTACAGGGTCCACCATAATAATGTCCTTGGACCGACCAAGGGGGGTGTTCGCTACGACGCCGAAGTGAGCCTCGGGGAGGTCACCGCCCTTGCGATGCTCATGACCTGGAAGTGTGCGCTCATGGGCCTCCCCTACGGCGGGGCCAAGGGGGGCGTGCGGTGCAATCCACGGAAGATGTCCGCCCAGGAGCTCGAGGGCCTCACTCGCCGCTACACGGCCGAGATCATCCTGCTCATCGGACCCGACCTCGACATCCCCGCCCCCGATCTCGGCACCGACGAGCAGACCATGGCGTGGATGATGGACACGTACTCGATGACGCAGGGCAAGAGCGTGCCCGGCGTGGTGACGGGCAAGCCGCTGATCGTCGGCGGCTCCAAGGGCCGGAAAGAAGCGACCGGCCGCGGCATCGTGTACGCCCTCGCGGAGGCGTCCCGGCATCTCGGCCAGGATCTCCGCGGCCGCAAAATCGTCGTGCAGGGATTCGGCAACGTGGGCGCGGTGGCGGCACGCCTGCTGTGGGCTGAGGGCTGCCTCATCGTCGGTGTGAGCGACGTCAGGGGCGGCATCTGGAACCCTCGAGGACTGGACCTACGCCAGCTGGACGCGCACGTGGCCGAGGCCGGCACCGTGACCGGCTTCCCGGGCGCGGACGCCGTGTCCAACGCCGACATCATCACGCAGCCGTGCGACGTGCTCATTCCCGCCGCCGTGGGCTCGCAGATCCACGCCGGCAACGCGGAGCGCGTGAAGGCTTCGATCGTCGTGGAAGGCGCCAACGGCCCCACCACGCCGGAGGCCGACGTCATCCTGCGCGAGCGCGGCGTCACCGTCATCCCCGACATCCTCGCGAACGCGGGAGGCGTGGTGGTGTCTTACTTCGAGTGGGTGCAGGGACTGCAACACTACTTCTGGGACGAAAGCGAGATCACCAAGCGCCTCCAGGAAGTCATGACCCGCGCCTTCGGTCGCGTCTGGGCCCTCGGCACCAAAGAATCCACCGACCTCAGAACCGCCGCATTGATGGAAGGAATCAGCCGCGTGGCAGAGGCTCATCGAGTGCGAGGCCTGTACCCATGACCCGCTGACGGTCAGCTACGCCGGCCACGCCTTTCTCAGATTCGCAGCCGTCACCTCGGGAGGCGTCTCATTGATGTAGATCCCGCCCACGCGGTTGGCGGCTTCGGGGTTGCCGGTGATCTCGAGATGCCAGTGGTAGTCGTCACGGATGGTGGCCCAGTCGCCTTGCAGGATGCGCGAGCGTAGGTTCGGCGCCGTGTGCAGCACCATCTCGTAGCCGGGATCGCCGAGTCCGTGCGCGAGAGCGCGGAAGCACCCCGAGAGCAGGCGCGCCAGATCGCGCGCGAGGTCCGCATTCAACGATTCCTCGAACGAGCACGCGTGCTGGCGCGGCATGATCCAGATCTCCAGCGGGGTGCGAGCGGCGTACGGCACCACCGCCGCGAACGATGGATTGAGGCTGATGAGGCGCTGCTCGGCGTTGATCTCCTGGCGCAGCATGTCGCAGTACAGGCAGCGACGCTTGTACTGGTAGTACTCGCGCGCCTCCCGAAGCTCGCGTCGCGTCTCGTCGAAGACGATCGGGATCGCCGTCACCCGTGAGTACGGATGATGCGGGGCGACCCCGGCCTTCTTGTGATGGCGGTTGACGAGGATGTCGCGGATCTGGCCGTCCCGCTTGAGGTCGACGAGACGGTCACGGTACATCCACAGCACCTCTTCCACGTGCTCCGGGTCCATCGTGGCCAGCGTGTCGTCGTGCCGGGGCGACTCCACGATGAGCTCGCTGGCGCCCCGCGGCGTGATCATGTCGAACATGCCGATGCCCTCGCGCACGACCTCCCATTCGATCCGGAAGTACGCGTCGGCCTCGGGCACCACGCGCACCGTCCACCCCGGGCCGTTGGCGGTACCGCCCTCCTTGCGATAGGCGGCGATCTCGGGTCCCGACAGGTGCTCGGCGCCGGGACAGTAGGGGCATTCGCTGTGCTCGGGTATCCGGACCTTGGGTCGAATGAGCACCCACTGCCCGCGTGTCGGATCTTTCCTCAGTTCGTCCACTCGGCCTCCGGCAAACGTTCGCTGTCGCTGGCTGATCCCAGTTGATCAACATGAGCGGCCGCGAAATGGCTCCCACCGTGGGCAGACCATCCCGGGCCGTTCGTGGCGCTAGTCCTTGACCTGGCTCT
>JBKKCN010000350.1:0-2808 GCA_046712525.1 Candidatus Rokuibacteriota bacterium | reverse complement strand
ACGTCGCGCCGTCCTTCAACGTGGCGGGCGTCTCGCGTGCGGCGTCGCGCGATGCGACCGCGGGGGGCGGCGTCGGGCGCGACTGACGCGACCGGACGGCGGACGGCGGGGTGGGCGGTGTGGCGGTCGGGGCCGACGGCGCCTCCTGACGCGCCGCCTGCTGAAGCTCGGGCGTGCGCTGGAAGACCCATACCGCCGTCGTCGCCACCAGGAGGACGGCCGCGACTTGCACCGGCACCTTCACGCGGAGCGGCACGAAGAGCCGGCGGGCCAGGCGCTGCGGCCACGGCACGGGGTGCGCGGCGTCCACGACGCGATCGACGAATCCCACCGGCGCACGCTCCGCCGGCAGCGCGCGCATCATCGACACCGTGCCGGAGAAGCGCGCGAGCTCCCGCCGGCATTCGGCGCAGCCCGCGAGGTGCGCGTCAATCGCCGCACGCTCGGCGGGGGAGAGCTCGTCGTCGACGAGCGCGGAAAAGAGCGCCCGAGCGTCGGCGCACGTCACAGGAACCGCTCCAGCTTGTCCTTGAGATCCAGCCGCGCGCGGTGCAGGCGCGAGCGAACGGTGCCCGGCTCGAGCTCGAGGGCCTGGGCAATCTCGCCGTAGGACAGGCCTTCCACGTCGCGCAGCACGACCACGATGCGCCGCTCCTCCGGCAGCGACGCGATCGCCTGCTGCAGGGCGGCGTCGCGCTCGCCGCGCTCGAGCGCGTCGGCGGGGCCGCTGTCCGCGCTCGGCAGCCGCATCAGCGTCTCCTCTCCCTCGCGCACGCGGTGACGCTCGCCGGAGGCGAGGCGGTTGAGGCACAGCCGCGAGGCGATCGCGTAGAGCCAGGTCGACAGCTTCGCCTCCCCACGGAACTCCCCGACGGACCGGTGCACGCGCAGGAATACCTCCTGGGCGATGTCCTCCGCCTCCGCCCGGTTGCCCAGCATGCGCACGGCCACGCCGAACACGCGATGCTGGTACGCGCGCACCAGCTCTTCGAAGGCGCGCGCGTCGCCCGCGAGCAGGCGGTCCACGAGTCCGGGCGGGTCGCCTGAAGGGCCTTCACGCACGTTAGACCGGGCCACCCGCCGGAAGTTCCGGCTTGCGGACCCGATAGTGGTACGAGTAGGCGAACGCAAAGCCCGAGCGCTGGTACACGGTGTGGGCGGCGGCGTTCGTGCCTCCCACCTGCAGATAGAGACCGGCGTCCCCGCGCTCGCCGGCCCACCGCGCGAGGGCGTGCAGCAGACGGGCGGCGAGCCCGCGGCCGCGGTGCTCGGCACGGGTCACCATGGAGAAGATGCCGGCGTATGCGCCGCCGCTCACGCCGAAGCCGCATGCGATCGCGACGGGGCCCTCCCGTACGGAGGCGAAGAGCGTGGGCTGCGCGATGCGGAGCACGATCCCCTCGTGGATCGAGCGCCGCGGCTCGGGCTCCTGGTACGCGCAATCGAACCACGCCGCGTCGGGCCGCGAGGCCAGGTGCACCTCGCCGGTGGCGGCCTCGCGCGTGCGCCGGGCGACCTCGGCGGCGCTCGCCGTCCACACCTCGCTCGGCGATCCCGTCTCGTACCCGCGTGATTTCAAGATCGTGTCCAGTTCGCGGGGGAGCGCGGCGGGAGAGATGTGGAAGGCGGTCCACAGCCCGCGCGCGTCATAGAACCGCTCCGCGGCGACGATGAGCGGCGTCACGTCGTCGGGCACGGGCGCCTGCGCGACGGCGAACACGCTGTTGGCGCGATGGGTCACGCTCCCGGTGGCGCGCAGCTTCCAGGGCCCAAGCGCCACCTGTTCCGCCGCCGGCCACGCGGCGTCGGCGAGGCGCTCGATCTCAGGGATGTCCGAGGAGATCACCCGTGAGAGCGTCCGCCGGCAGCGGCGTCCAGTCGATCAGCGCCGCCAGGTGGTCGAGGGCTCGCGGCGGCAGCACGGGCGCCGGCGGCGCCGGCGGACGCAGATACTTCCGCGTGTAGAGGGCGGCCACGAGGAAGGTCCGGTAGTCGCCGCGCTCCGCTGCGAGCGCCTGCCCCTGCTCGAGCAGGAGACTGCCGGCGACGACGTGATAGAGCGTCTCCGCCACCGGGCGCGCCTCCACCTCGGCGTCGGAAGCGGAGGACGCCGGCCACGCTGCTACGCGCTCTTGCACCTCGGCGAGCGCCCCGCGCGCGGCGTCGGCGATCATCTTGGCGCGAGGATCGGTCACGGTGTCCAGACGATCCGTCACGTATGACGCGAGCGGCTCCAGGCAGCCGTTCTTGACGATGGCGCGCTGCACGTCGAGCGCGACCACGTTGGTGGAGCCTTCCCAGATGGCGCCGAGATAGGAGTCGCGGAGCAGGCGGGCGTTCACCCACTCTTCGACATAGCCATTGCCGCCGCGGATGTTCATCGCCTCGCTGGCGACGACGCGCGCCCGCGCCGTGATCCACGCCTTCGCCACGGGCGTGATGATGCGCAGGAGCTTGCGTGCCTGCGCATCGCCCGCGTCCCACGCGTCGAACATGGTCGCCCCGTGCAGGACGACGGCGGCCGCCGCCTCGCTGTCGAGGAGCATCTCGAGCAGATTCTGGCGCAGCAGGGGCTTGTCGAAGAGGGCACCGCCGAAAGCGGCGCGGCCCCGCGCGTGCACGATGGATTCCAGCAGCGCGCGCCGCATGATGGCCGCCGCCCGCATGGCATTCGAGAGACGCGAGCTGTTCACCATCTCCATCATCTGGTGGAAGCCGCTCGCCACGTCGCCCACCACGTAGGCGACGGCCCCGGCGAACGTCACCTCGCCCGTCGCCATCGAACGGGAGCCGAGCTTGTCCTTGAGC
>JBKKCN010000349.1:0-3852 GCA_046712525.1 Candidatus Rokuibacteriota bacterium | reverse complement strand
AGGTGGGCCCACGGGCTGAGCCGGGCCGACTCGGTCTTGACTCGTTGGAGATCCATGTCGTGTCTTCTTCGCCCAGTCCTCCTGACGGGGTCAGACTTTGACTTCTAAACAGTCCGTCTGAGACTCGCCACGTCCCCCGATTCGCCCGGCAACGATGCCATCACTACTTCGGAATTCTTGGCGCATGTTAAGAGGTCAAAGCCTGACCCCATTGTTTACCGGAGCGCGGGGAGGACCTCCTGCGTCAGGATGCCGAGCGTCCGCCGCATCTGGTCCATGGCGAGGAGTCCACCGGGATTCAGCTCCGCGATGATGCCGTCGAGGCCCAGCTCGTCGCGCAACCAGGCGAGGCGCTCTTTCAGGCTGGCGGCGGTTCCGTAGGCGACGCGGGTGTCGAGGATGTCGTCGTACGAGAGCGCGCCAATCTCCTCCACGCGCGCCTGCGTTCGTGCGGCGGGGCCGGTATCGGCGCGGCCCGCCCGCGCGCGCGTGAGCTCGAAGTGACGCTTGAAGAAATAGGTCGTGTTCTCGTACGGCTCCGCGCGCGCCGCCTTCTCGGTGGGCGCGGCGTAGACGGGAATGCGCAGGCACACGTCGCCGTTGCCGGCGAGGCCCGCCGCGCGCCAGGCCTCGCGGTAGTCCTTCAGGTGCGTCCGCAATTCCCCGATGCTGAGGTCACGCAGGCCCACGAACAGAGGCAGCCCCGCGCGGCCGACGGAGACAAACGTCTCGGGCGAGTTGGCGGCCATCCGTAACGGTGGATGCGGCTGCTGGTACGGCCGCGGCGCCACCGTGGTGGTGTCGAACCGGTAAAACTTGCCCTCGTAGGCGAAGGGCTCGCCCTTCCACGCCTGACGCATGATCGCCAAGGCCTCCTCGAAGCGCGCCTGGCTCTCCGCGTAGGGGACGCCGAGCACGTCGTAGCTGCGCACGGAGCCACTACGGCCGATCCCAAAATCGAAGCGGCCTTCACTGAGCTGATCGACCGTGGCCACCTCTTCCGCGATCCGCAGCGGATGGGCCAGAGGCAGGACGGTGACGGCGGTACCGATGCGCACGCGCCGGGTGCGCGCCGCCATGAAGCTCGCGAGCGCGAACGGCGCCGACTGCACGGACCGGCCGGGCGTGAAGTGGATCTCGCCGAGCCACACGCCGTCGAGCCCGCCCGCCTCGGCCGCCGCCGCCAGCTCGAGCGCCTCCTGGAGGGCGGTGGCCTCGCTCGTGTCGCGGCGCCTCTCCTCGACGAAGATCCCGATGTGCATGGTGTGCGGCCTCCTCCCGGGCCCATCATAGTCGCATCGGGCGGACAATCGTGGTAGCGTACCGGCCCTGCACAGACCGTTCGCTCGCATCGTCGGATCGGTGGTGGCGGTCGCTCTCCTCCTGGGCGCGGCGCAGGCGTGGACTGCCGACGCGCCGGCGGGCGAGGTGTCCGTGTCCTTCCACGTCACGCTGGCGCCGAGCTGGCTCGATCCCTCCACGGCGCCGCCCCAGATCACCCCCTTCGGCCTCATGTACGCGATCCACGACGCGGTGGTGCGCCCTCTGCCCGGACAGAAGATGGGCGCGAGCCTGGCGGAGTCGTGGACGGAGAGCCGCGACGGGCTCACGTACGAGTTCAAGCTGCGCCGCGGGCTGAAGTTCCACAACGGCGATCCCGTCACCGCCGACGACGTGAAGTTCAGCTTCGACCGCTACCACGGCGCGGGGGCGCGGGAGTTCCGCGCGCGCGTGCGGCAGGTCGACGTGGTCGATCCCCTCACGGTGCGCTTCACGCTCAAGGAGCCCTGGCCCGACTTCATGACGTACTACGGGACCACCGCCACCGCCGCCGCCGTCGTGCTGCCGAAGAAGTACTTCGAGCAGGTGGGCGCCGACGCCTTCAAGCAGCGCCCGATCGGCGCCGGCCCCTACCGGTTCGTGAGCCAGCGCCCCGGCATCGAGGTAGTGCTGGAGGCGTTTCCCGAGTACTGGCGCCACGCGCCGTACATCAAGCGCCTGACCATGAAGAGCGTGCCCGACGGGACGACGCGCCTGGCGATGCTGAAGAGCGGCGAGACGGACATCGCCTACTTCATGGACGGCACCGACGCCCTCGCGCTGAAGGGGGACTCGCGCTTTTCCATCGTGTCCACGCGCCACGCCTCCATCTTCTGGATCGAGTTTCCCGACCAGTGGGACCCGAAGTCGCCGTGGCACGACAAGCGCCTGCGCCAGGCGGTCAACTACGCGCTCGATCGCAAGACGACGAGTGAGGCCGCGTGCCTCGGCTTCTGCCCGCCCGCGGGCGTGATCGTGCCGCGCGTGATGGACTTCGCGCTCCAGGTGCCGCCGCTGGCCTACGACCCGCAGCGAGCCAAGCAGCTTTTGGCTGAAGCCGGCTATCCGAACGGCCTCGACGCGGGCGAGTTCATCCCCATCCCCGGATTTCCGACGGTGGCGGAAGCCGCGCTCAACAACCTGAACGCGGTCGGCATCCGTCTGAAGATGCGCCTCATGGAGCGCGCGACGTTCTACGCCTCCTGGCAGGAGAAAAAGCTGCGCGGCGGGCTCTTCCTCACCGCCGTCGGCAACTCCGGCAACGCCGCCAGCCGCGTGGAATCGTTCATGCAGTCCAAGGGCGCCTACGCGTACGGTGGCTATCCCGACCTCGACGAGCTCTTCCAGCAGCAGGGCCGCGAGCGCGATGTGGCCAAGCGCGAGGCGCTGCTGCACCGCATCCAGCAGATGACCATCGACCGCGCGATGTACGCGCCCATCATGGACCTGCGCGGGCTGATGGGCATCGGCCCGCGCCTGGCCGAGCACACGATCAACTCCATCCCGATGTACCCGTTCCCCTCGCACGAGGACATGAAGCTGAAGCCGGCAGGGCGCTGAAAAACGCCCATCTCCGTCGTTGGCTCGTCGCCGCCTAGGATCTGGGCATTTTTGAGCGCCCTGCGAGGTTTTGAGCGAACACCACAATGCGGTGACAGAAGGGAACGGATGGGATGAAGTTCGGATTGTTTTCGATCAACTCGCACGCGTGCACGACGGCGGAGGGCGTTTCGCGCGTGGCGCGGGCGGCAGAGGCGGCGGGCTTCGAGTCGCTGTGGGCGGGAGAGCACGTCGTCCTTCCTGATCCTCAGGCGCCGCCGTCACCGATGGCGCCCACCGACCCCATCCTCGATCCCGTGGTGGCGCTCACCTATTGCGCGGCGGTCACGACTCGCGTGCGACTGGGCACGGGGATCATCATCCTCCCGCAGCGCAATCCGCTCGTGCTCGCCAAGCAGCTCGCGAGCCTCGACGTGCTGTCGGGCGGGCGGCTCACCGTGGGCCTCGGCGTCGGCTATCTCGAGCCGGAATTTCGCGCGCTCGGCGCGCCCTTCGAGGAACGCGGCGCCGTGACCGACGACTACCTGGCCGCCATGCGCGCGATCTGGACGGAGCCGAAGCCGTCGTACAAGGGACGCTTCGCCTCCTTCGCCAACGTCCAGGCTCATCCCCAGCCCGCGCAGCGGCCGTTGCCGATCGTCATCGGAGGCCGAAGCGCGGCCGCCTTCCGTCGCGCCGTGCAGCACGGCAATGGCTGGTACGGATTCGGGCTCGATGTGGAGAAGACGAAGCAGGCGATCGACGGCCTGCGTGCAGCAGCAACTCTCGCATCACGCCCGGCGTACCTGGGACCGCTCGAGATCAGCAGCACGCCCGGCCGCGGGGTGACGGTGGACGCGGCCACGTGCGCGCAATACGCGGCGCTCGGCGTGCACCGCCTCATCCTGATGCCCTCCGCGCAACTGGACGTCGCCGGCGTCGAGCGCTACGTCGAGACGGTCGGTAGCGAACTGATCAGCCGCATGTCTAGCC
>JBKKCN010000348.1:0-2560 GCA_046712525.1 Candidatus Rokuibacteriota bacterium | reverse complement strand
CACCTCACCACGCAGGATCCGACGGGCAAGGTCAACGTCCGCCCGGGACCCACCATGGCCTCCGGCGACGGGTTCTCCATCGAGATCACCGGCAAGGGCGGCCACGGGGCGTATCCACACCTGTCAGTCGACCCCATGACCGCGGCGGCGCACATCCTGATCGGCATGCAGAGCCTTGTCACGAAGGAGGTCGCCGCGAAGGAGACGGTCGTGCTGTCCATCGGACAGATCCTCGCGGGGACGAAGAACAACATCATCCCGGACAAGGCCGTCATGCGCGGCACCCTGCGCACCTTCGACATGGACGTGCGCGAGCAGATGCTGGGGCGCCTGCACTCCTTCATCGCCGACATGGCCCGCGCCTATCGCGCCGAGGCGCAGATGGACTTGACGATGGGCTGCCCGCCCGTCGTCAATCCGGAGCGCGAGACGACGCTCGTGCATCGCTGCGCGGCCGACGAGCTCGGCGAGGCAGCCGTCTTCACAGGCGCTCCCGTGATGGCCAGCGACGACATGAGCCTCTTCCTTCGCGAGCGGCCCGGCTGCTACTTCCGGGTCGGGATCTCGCCCACGCACAGCCGCAAGGTGCCGCACCACGCGCCGGAGTTCGAGATGAACGAGGACGGGTTGCCGGTAGGCCTCCGGGTCGCGCTCAACGTCTTGCGCAGCCGCCTCGGGGCCTGAAGGCCTCCGAACCGACACCCAGCTCTCCGCGCCACCACCAGCTCATGCCGGGCGGCAGGCTTCCCTGCGACTGCCGCCCCAGCGCGAGCTGGTGGTAGCGAGAATCCTCAGGCGTGCCGGCGACGTTTCAGGCTGATAACCGCGGCACCTATGAACCCGACACCGACGAGGACGATCGTTGCCGGTTCTGGAACAGCCCGCGGGCCGACGGGCAGCTCAGTGGTGCCCGTATAAACACGGCCAAAGAACTCGTTGTCGGCCGACAAGACGGCCAGGATCTCCCTGATCTCGAGGCGATCGAACAGGGCCGAGGACCACACTCCCACGAACGCCAGCACGTCATCCGACGCATTGAAAGTGAAGCTGTCGACGAGCGTGGCGCCGTTACGCAACGCGACCTGGAACGTTGAGTCCGTACAAGCAGGAAGGAAGCACGTATCCGTCGTGGAGCCGCCAGCGCTTGGCTCGACGAAGTCAAACCCCGCCGAGAACACCGGTGCCGCAAATAGAGTGTTGAGGTCTTCGGCACCACTGATTGCGATGTCGGGACCCGGATTCAGGGTCGTCCAGTCCGAGAGACCGGGTATCCCGGCCGTGCCGATGAAAAGAACGGGGGCCGGAGCCGTGGGCGTGCTGAAGGTGACTGTGCCTACGGTCTGTGGGTTCGTCGTCGTTGCTCCGCTGTCGGGCAGGGGACCCGTCGCGTCCGTCGCGCCCGTGGCGGCCAGGAACGTGGCGCGATCAGTGAAGGTCATGATCGCTGCGTCAGCCTGTACGACGGCGGCAGTGAATACGAAGGCGAGTAGTGCCAGTGCGACGGCCGAGCGGCCCATGGAGTCCTCCTAAAGGGGTGTCCGTTGCTTTGACGGTTCTTGCGGTGACGCCTATCGGAGGGGCACGCAGCATTAATCGCGCCAAGCCAGCGTTATCGCACAAACGCTTGGTTTTGGAGAGCGTCCACGCCGCCATCTCCGCACGGAGGTGCCAGTTGACAGATTCGTCGACACTTGTCGGTTTGTCGGCCGCGAGCATCCGGGAACCAGCGCGTAGAAGGCTTGTCGCCCCGTGCCTTCCGAGAGCCGCTTGATATCGTTAGACCAGCTCGTCCCTGAGCCGGGGCTTCTGTACCTTGCCCGTTGGCGTGCGCGGGAACTCATCCGCCTTCCGGAACACGAAGCGCGCCGGCACCTTGTAGCCGGCGAGCCGTTCGCGGCAGAACGCCGTCAGGGCGTCTGCGGAGGCGGTGATGCCGTCGTGCAGCTCGACGGCCGCCACCACCAGCTCACCACGGGCGCGATCGGGAATGCCGACCACGTAGGCCTGCTTGACGGCGGC
This sequence comes from Candidatus Rokuibacteriota bacterium, assembly GCA_046712525.1. Taxonomy (GTDB): domain Bacteria; phylum Methylomirabilota; class Methylomirabilia; order Rokubacteriales; family CSP1-6; genus JBBDXO01. Next base: position 541 of record JBKKCN010000348.1, on the reverse strand, counting down.
GTGGGTCAGCAGCACGGCTTCCACCTCGAGGGGGGCGACGTTGATGCCGCCCGTCTTGATCATCTCCTTCAGGCGGCCGCGGAAGCGCACGCGCCCGTCGGCGTCGATGAGCCCGAGATCACCGGTCACGAAGTACCCGTCGGCGTCGAAGGCCGTGCGCGTCTGCTCCGCGTCGTTGTAGTAGCCGGCCGTCACGTGGCCCTTCACGCGGAACTCGCCGACGTCCCCGGGCGACAGCGTGCGGCCGCTTTGCGGATCGACGACGCGGATCGTCATGCCGGGCAACGGGCGTCCTTGCGTCTCCAGCCGCAGCGCGAGCGCGTCGTGGGCGTCGGTGACCGAGCAGTTGCCATACGTCTCGGTCGAGCCATACACATTGCAGAGCTCGCGAGCCGCCACCGCCTCCATCGTCATCTGGATGTCCTCGGGCAGGCCGATGGTGAGCCCGGTGCGCATGGCGGCGAGACTCCGGCGCCGCCGGTCGGGATGCTCGAGCATCGCGCGCGCCATGTTGGCCATGCCGTAGTAGACGCTGCAGCGC
>JBKKCN010000347.1:0-3867 GCA_046712525.1 Candidatus Rokuibacteriota bacterium | reverse complement strand
AACTACTATTCGACAGACCGGCCGAGTACCCCGCATCACGCAGGCCCGGTCGGCCCATTCCGGCGGAGCCGCACGTGTCATCGAAGCCCGAACGTTCCGACACTCTGGCGCTTCCTCGCCCTCGCGCGTCGGGACGCGATCCGACTAGGGCCGCGCAGCGCCGTCGGCCTAGTCCAGCGCCAAGTGGCGACGAACTGATACGTCACGCGTCGCTCACGGTCCGAACATCCGATCGGCTGGGCTTCGGACCGCCGCGGGGCCGCGATTGAGGACGTGCGTGTAGATCATCGTTGTGCTCACGTCACGATGGCCGAGCAGCTCCTGCACCGTTCGGATGTCATGACCGTCCTCGAGCAGGTGGGTCGCGAAGGAGTGGCGGAGCGTATGCGGGCCGGCCCGTTTCGCGATCCCCGTGCCTGTGACAGCATCCTTCACGGCGCGCTGCACGACGGATTCGTGCAGGTGATGGCGCCGTCGCTCGCCGGTCTCCCGATCCACGTACGTGCGCGTCGCGGGGAACACCCACTGCCACGACCACTCGCGGGAGGCGTTGGAATACTTTCGTGCGATCGCGGTCGGAAGCTCGACGCAGCCGGCGCCCGCGATGAGGTCACGCGAGTGCTGCTCGCGCATGCGGACGACATGGCTGGCGAGATCGTCCCTGACGATAGCCGGAAGCATCGTCACGCGGTCCTTGTCACCTTTTCCCGCCCGAACCACGATCTGGCTGGCTTCGAAGTCCAGGTCCTGCACTCGCAGGCGGCAGCACTCCAGCAGTCGCAGCCCAGCGCCATAGAGCAGATAGGCCATCAACCGCGTGGGCCCCGTCAGGCCCTGAAGGACCGCGCGCACCTCGTTCCGCGTCAGCACAACCGGCAGTCGTTCAGGCCGCCGCGCCCGTACCAGGTCGTCCATCCAGGGAACGTCGACGTCCAGCACCGCCCGGTACAGGAACAGCAGCGCACTCAGCGCCTGGTTCTGGGTGGAAGCGGCCACCATGCGATCGACCGCGAGCGACGTCAGGAAGCAAGAGACTTCAGGCGCGCCCATCTCCGCGGGGTGGCGTTTGCCGTGGAAGACGATGTACCGGCGGATCCACGCGATGTATGCCTCTTCCGTACGGCGACTGTAGTGACGCGTGCGGACGGCGAAGCGGACGCGGTCGAGAAGGCGAGGCTTGGGCGCGTCGTGGGGATCCGGCTCGCGGACGCATGCGACGCCGTGCGCGGATGAGATCGGATACACATATCGCGTGAGCGTCAGTGATGCCGCCATCTTGCCTCCCGCGCGCTGCTGGCGGGAACTATAGCGTCGCGTGTGATGAACGGCAAGGGACGGGCTTCTCATGGTCGTGCGTGCCGACGGGAGCACCCGGGATTCTCCGATCGGACGGCTTCCGCCGAAGCGCGTCCCGGCGAAGCCGTGGCCCACCTCGATGGCCAGCCTGTTACACTACCCGGCGGCAGCGGACCCATCGCCCCTCCACTGGAGGAGACCAATGCTGAACGTGAAGACTTTCGTGCTCGCTGCGCTCGCGGGCGTCCTCGCCCTCGCACCGCCCGCGGCGGCCCAGTCCACGCTCACGATGTCGTCGTGGGTGTCGCCGCAGCACCACCTGACCAGCAACGTGCTGCAAGGCTGGGCGACCGAAGCGGAGAAGGCCACCAACGGTCGCGTGAAGTTCCAGATGCTGCCCAAGCACCCGTCGGCGCCCCCCGGCACCTTCGACGCGGTGCGGGACGGCCTCGTGGACCTGTCCTTCGTGACCGCCAGCTACACGCCGGCGCGGCACATCATGCCGCTGATGCCGGAGCTGCCGGGCGCGGGTGACACGGCGCTCGCCAACTCGGTGGCGTACTCGCGCGTGTACTGGAAGCACTTCCACAAGGTGGGCGAGTACAAGGGCGTCAAGCTGCTCGGCGTGTTCACCCACGGGCCGGGCCAGATGTTCACCAAGCGCCCCGTGAACACCATCAACGACGTGCAGGGGCTGAAGATCCGCACCGGCGGCGGCGTGGCGGAAGCGGTGGCCAAGGCGCTGGGCGCCTCCGCCTTCGTCAAGCCCGCGCCCGAGTCCTACGAGCTGCTGAAGTCCGGCGTCGCCGACGGCGTCTTCTTCCCGCTGGAGTCGGTAGTCTCCTTCAAGCTCGACACCGTGCTCGAGCAGGCCACGATCTTTCCCGGCGGCATGTACAGCTCGGCCTTCGGCTTCTTCATGAACGAGGACAAGTGGAACAAGCTGCCCAAGCAGGACCAGGACGCGCTCGAGAAGATCTCGGGCGAGCACATCGCGCGGCTGGCCGGTCGCTCCTGGGACGAAGCCGACAAGCGGGGCCTGGAGGCCCTCAAGAAGTCCGGCGTCAAGATCGTCGACGCCAACCCTGAGCTCGTGGCCGAGGTCCGGAAGCGCTCCGCGCCCATCGTCGACGACTGGGTCAAGAAGGCGAGCGCCAAAGGGGTGGACGCCGCCAACGTCCTCGCCGAGTTCCGTGACGAGCTGAAGAAGGTCGCCGCCGAGAAGTGACCGCGCCCGCACCCCGGTGGAAGCGGCACGCCGACAGTCTGCTCGGCGTCGCCGCTTCCACCATCCTCTTGGCCATGATGCTGCTCACCGTCGTGGACGTGGTGGCGCGTTACGTCTTCAACCGCCCCCTCGCGGGCGCCTTCGAAGTCACCGAGCTCATGCTGCTCGTGCTGATCTTCGCCGGCCTGCCCCTCGTGACCTACGCCGACGAGCACGCCGTCATGGACTTCATCGACCGGCTGCTCGGTCCGCGCGCGCAGACCCTGCTCCAGCGCTGCGTCCAGCTGGCGTCCGCCGCCGTCATGTTCCTGCTCACCTGGCTCATCTGGCTCAAGGCCGACCGCATCTGGGGGTACCGCGACGCCACCGACGTGCTGCGCATCCTCTACGGTCCCTTCGTCTACTTCATGGCCGTCACCATCGGCATCGCGGGCCTCATCCACCTCTACAAGGCTTTCGCGCGCCGATGACGGAAGGCCTGATCGGCCTTTCCGTGATGATGGCGATCGCCTTCGCGCGCGTGCCCATCGCGTTCGCGATGGGGGTGGTCGGCATCGTCGGGTATGCGTACATGCGCGACTGGAACTGGTGGGTCGCCTTCGCGAGCGCCCAGACGAAGATCTACGAGACGGGGCGCAACTACACGCTGTCCGTGGTGCCGCTCTTCATCCTGATGGGCAACTTTGTCACGCGCGCAGGCATGTCGCAGGAGCTCTTCCGCGCCGCCTACGCCTTCATCGGGCATTTCCGCGGAGGGCTCGCCATGGCCACCATATGGGCCTCCGCCGGCTTCGGTGGCATCTGCGGCTCGTCCATCGCCACCACCGCCACCATGGCCAAGGTCGCCTACCCCTCGATGAAGCGGTTCGGGTACTCGGACCGGTTGGCGGCGGGCGTCATCGCAGGCAGCGGCACGCTGGGCATCATGATCCCCCCCTCGACGATCATGGTGATCTACGGCGTCTTCACCGAGACGAACATCGGTAAGCTCTTCGCAGCCGGCGTCGTGCCCGGAATCCTCGGCGCCACCCTGCTCTGCATCGCCGTCATGTACATCAACTGGCGCGATCCGAGGTCCGGACCGCCGGGCGAGCGGTCGATGTGGCGCGAGCGCCTGCTCGCGCTGAAGGACGTGTGGGGCGTGGCCGTCCTCTTCATCTTCGTGATGGGTGGCATCTACGGCGGCCTCTTCACCGCCACCGAGGGCGCGGGCATGGGCGCCTTCGGCGCGCTCGTGTTCGCGTTGTGGCGCCGGGCGCTCACGTGGCGCACGCTCTACGCCGCGCTGCTGGAGTCTGCGCGCACCACCGCCATGCTGTTCATGATCCTCATCGGCGCCCTCA
>JBKKCN010000346.1:0-3698 GCA_046712525.1 Candidatus Rokuibacteriota bacterium | reverse complement strand
GTGGGACGGCTGGGCACCACGGACGACGTGGCCACGCTCGTCGCGCTCCTCGCCTCCCCGCGCGCCTCCTACATCACCGGCACCACCATCCAGATCGACGGCGGCCAGCGACGGAGCGTGCTGTAGCCGCTCAGGGCGTGGGCGCGCTCGCGTCGATGAGTCCCTCTCCCTTCAGCGCCTCCCAGACGCCGCCGGGGATCGTCTCGCCGAGCCAGCGCACGCTCGCCTCCACCTGCGCGGCGCTGCGCGGGCCGGGCAGCACCGCGGCCACGGCGGGATGGGCAAGCGGGAACTGCAGCGCGACGGCGCCCAAACTGACGCCGTGGCGCGCGCACACGGCCTCGAGGCGCCGCACGCGCTCGGCGATCTGGAGGGACGGCTCGGTGTAACCGTGTTGCGCGCCGGCGACCGCGCCGCGCGCGAGGATGCCCGTGTTGTACGGCGCGCCCACGATGACGCCGATCCCCCGCCGCGCGCAGAGCGATAGGAAGGCGAGCGCCTCCTGCTCCAGGAGCGTGTAGCGTCCCGCCAGCAGAAAGCAATCGAAGTCGGCGGCCCCGGCCGCGTCCTGGCAGACGCGCCACGAGTTGACGCCGACGCCGATGGCGCCGAGCACGCCCTCGCGCCGCAGGCGGTCGAGGGCCGGGTAGGCGCCCTCCATCGCCTCGCGGAAGCGGCGGGGCTGATCCGCACCGTGGTTGTAGGGATCGATGTCGTGGATGAGGGCGACGTCGATGCGCGTCAGGCCGAGGCGCCGCAGGCTGTCCTCCAGCGAGCGCAGCACGCCGTCGTGGCTGTAGTCGTGCTCGATCCCGTGCGGCGCCACCAGCCGTCCCACCTTGGTGGAGAGCACGTAGCCGTCGCGCGGATAGCCCGCCAGCGCCTCGCCCAGGCGTCGCTCGCCGCCGCCCAGGTCGTAGAGCGGCGCCGTATCGAAGTAGCGAATGCCGACATCCCAGGCCGCCGTCACCGCCTGCGCGGCGGCGTCGCTGGGGACGGGACGATGCAGGTTGCCGACCTGCGAGCCGCCGAAGCCGAGCATCGTGAGCTCGACCGCGGTGTGACCGAGACGCCGCCTGTCCGTGACTCTCATGGGGTATAGAATGCGTCGTCATCGAGCCGGGCACCAACTGGAGGGCGACATGAGAAAGCTCCGGGGTACGTACACGGTCATCGTGACGCCATTCACCGAGGACGGCCGGCGCGTCGACACGGGCGCGCTCGAGCGTCTGGTCGAGTTCCAGGTCACCGAGGGTATCCACGGCCTCATCCCGCTCGGCAGCACCGGCGAGTCGCTGTCGGTCAGCGACGACGAGCGCGACGAAGTGGTCGCCACCGCCGTCGCCCAGGCGGCCGGCCGCGTCCCCGTCGTCCCCGGGTGCACGGCGGAGAACACGAACGACGCCATCCGCTACGCGCGGGCGGCCGAGCGCCTCGGCGCGGACGGGGTCATGGTCATGACGCCGTACTACGCGGCGCTGGACGAAGACGAGATCGTCACGCACTTCACACGGATCGGCGAGGCCATCTCGATTCCCGTGATGCTCTACAACCATCCGGTCTCGGGTGGGTTCGACCTCACGCCCCCCGTCGTGAAGCGCCTGAGCGAGGTTGCCACCATCCGCTACATCAAGGAATCGACCATCGACGTGCGGCGGGTGACGCAGATCCAGCGCCTCTGCGGCGACCGCATGACGGTCTTCGGCGGCTACCTCGGCTTCGAGTCGTTCGTGGTGGGCGCAGAGGGCTGGGTGGCCGTCTGCGCCAACATCGCTCCCCGCGTGTCGGCCGAGGTCTTCAATCTCGCCGTCGACAAGCAGGACCTGCCGGGCGCGCAGAAGGCCTTCCATCAGCTGAGCCCGCTCATCGACTTCCTCGGCGACCACCTCTACGTGCACGGCATGAAGGCGGCCTTCCGGATGATCGGCATGCCGATGGGCGACCCGCGCCCGCCGCGCCTGCGCCTCACGCCGGCGCTGGCGGCGCCGCTGCGCGACATCCTGATCCAGATGGGCTTCACGCTCGACGAGCGGGCGGTCCGGCAGGCGCTGTCGCCCTGAGCCCGCGCGGGCCGCGCTTGACTCGGCGCGGCGCGTTTGCCATAAGGTAGCCGCCCCACGACGTTCGCCACGGAGGACGAAGCCATGAATCGACGGCTGCTCATGACGTGTGCATTCCTCGCCACCCTCACGGCCATCATCGCGGTGTCGCCCGCATCGGCGGCCGACATCATCATCAAGGCGGGCCACTCGGCGGCCGCCACCGAGCCCTACCAGGTCGGGTTCGAGCACTTCAAGAAGCGCGTCGAAGAGCTGACGAAGGGCAAGGTCGAGGTCCAGATCTTCCCCAACCGCGCCCTCGGCAACGAGCGCGACATGATCGAGGGGCTGCTGCTCGGCACCCTGCAGGTGACGGCGCCGTCCAACGCGGTGATGGCCGGCTTCGTGGCGGAGACGAAAGTATTCGACCTGCCCTTCCTGTTCCGTGACCGCAAGCACATGTACAGCGTCATGGACGGCCCCGTGGGCGCGGAGCTCGGCGACAAGATGCGGGCCAAGGGCTTCCGCCTGCTCTCGTACTACGAGGCGGGTATCCGCCACATCATGACGAACAAGAAGTCGCTCACGAAGCTCGACGACCTCAAGGGCCTGAAGATCCGGACCATGGAGAACCCGGTTCATCTCGAGGCCTTCCGCGCCATGGGCGCTTCCCCGCTGCCGATGGCGTACGGCGAGGTGTACACGGCGCTGCAGCAGGGCGTGATCGACGGCGCCGAGGCCGCCAACACCAACTACGAGGCGCAGAAGTTCTACGAGGTGGCGCCGAACTGGGCGATGATCGCGTGGACCACGCTCGTGGCCGACATGATCATGGGCGAGAAGTTCTACCAGAGCCTCCCCCCCGACGTGCAGAAGGCGGTCGTGCAGGCCGCGCAGGAGTCGGCGCTGGTCGAGCGCGAGGCGTATGCGAAGAGCGAGGACGTGGCGCTCGCACAGCTCAAGGCCAAGGGCGTGAAGATCACCACGCCCGACCCTGCGCCATTCCGGGCGGCGTCGCAGTCGATGTACGCGAAGTTCGGGGGACCGGAGGACCAGGCGCGCCTGAAGAAGATCCAAGAGACGAAGTAGCGCGGGGCGGCGCATGAGTCAGGCCCTCGGACTCGTGCGCCGCGCCGTCCAGGCCGTCATCATCCTGATGTTCGCGGTCCTCATCGCGACCGTCTTCTACCAAGTGGTGGGCCGGTACTTGTTTAACGCGCCGCCGGCGTGGTCGGAGGAGCTGGCCCGCTTCCTCCAGGTGTGGATCGCGCTCCTCGCCTCCGCGCTGTGCATCCACCAGGGCATGCACCTCGGCGTGGACTACCTGCTCCACGCCGTCCCCCCGCGCGGCCGCGCCGCCCTCGAGGTGCTCGTGCACCTCCTCGTCACGGGGTTCCTGCTCCTCCTCCTGGTCCAGGGCGTCAAGATCCTCGACGTGGCGGCGGTGCAGACCTCGCCCGCCATGGGCATCAACATGTGGTACGCGTACCTCGCGGTGCCCGTGGGCGCCGCGCTGATGCTGCTCGAGAGCGTGCTGAAGATGGGCGAGTCGGTGCGCGCGCTGCGGAGCCCGGCGTGACGGCGGTCCTCCTCGTCGGCCTGCCGGTGCTCTTCGCGCTCGGCGTGCCCATCGCGTTCGGCCTGGGGCTCGCAACGGCG
>JBKKCN010000345.1:0-5290 GCA_046712525.1 Candidatus Rokuibacteriota bacterium | reverse complement strand
GTTCGGGCCTGGGTGGCGAGCCAACGCGACCATCGTGCGGGCGCTGCGGCTCGTCTGGCTCAACGTGGGCGGCGCCAAGCCGGGCGCCATCAGCATGTCCACCTTCGGCCAGTCGGGACGGTTCACCTACTGCATTGGCGAGCGCGAAGAAGAAAACCCGTGGGAGCCGCTGCACGTCGAGCACGGCTTCGCGCCCGAGGACAGCACGGTGGCGGCCATGGCGGCAGAGGCGCCGCAGGTGGTCGCCGACGTGCGCAGCCGCACGGCGACTGCACTGCTCGGTACCATCGCGCGCAGTCTGCAGGTGGTGGCCCACCACCGCGCCATGGCGCTCGGGGACACGCTCATCGTGTTCGGGCCCGAGCACGCGCGCGCCCTCGCCGGCGACGGATGGTCGAAGGCGCGCGTGCAGCAGTTCCTGTGGGAGCGCACGCACCAGCCGGTGCGGCGGCTGCTGCCGGATGCGGACAGCGGCGAGGGCCTTCCGGACTCGGTGCGCGCCGGCTACGACTCGCCGGAGACGAATGACACATTGCTGCCGAAATTCCGCGCGGCGGCCAACCTCAAGATCGTGGTGGCGGGCGGCACCGCGGGACGCTTCACCGCCATCATCCCCGGCTGGCCCTTCCCGAACTCGCCGTCCGCCCTCGTCATCAAGAAGATCGCAGACTGACGCGCCACGCCTCGCGCGTGAGGACGTGGAAGGTCGTCTGCACGCCCTTGTACTCGGTGAGGCCTCGACGCTCGAAGCCCAGCTTGTCCAGCACCCGCTGCGAGGCGACGTTGTCGGGATAGGTCACCGCCACCACGCGCGGCAGCGCGAGGGTGCCGAGCGCATGGCCCACGAGCGCGCCGGCGGCTTCGGTGGCGATGCCGCGCCCCCACGCGCTGCGCGCAAGCCGGTATGCCACCTCCACGTCGTCACCGTCCGGCATCCGGATCAGCGCTCCGAGGCCGTGGAAGGCGCCGTCGGCCCGCCCTTCCACGCGCCAGAAGCCGAGCCCGGCGTGATCCCCGCGGCCACTATCCAGCACGCGCCGCTTGACTCGGTCCACCGTCTCTTCCGGCGACTTCACGCCGGCGGGACTGCCAACGTGGCGCATCACCTCGGGATCGCTATCGAGCGCGATGAGGTCGGGCTCGTCCGCGGGAATGAGCCGGCGGAGGCGAAGGCGTAGCGTCTCGAATGATGCGCTCACGACTGACACTCTTGACGTTGGCCGCTCGCCCGCGCAATCCTCCTGCTCGCAGGCGCAGCCCGACACAGCGCCAACTTTCGCGGAGGTGCGGATATGCCGTTCGGCGGCAATGACTGGCTTGCGTTGACCCCGGAACCAGCCGTGGAGCCGGAGATCCCCATCTGCGACCCTCATCATCATTTCTGGGACTTTCGCACCTCGCGTCTGCCCTACCAACGATATCTGCTCCACGAGCTGGCCGCCGACATGCTGAGCGGTCACAACGTGCGCTCCACCGTGTTCATCGAGGCGCGAGCCATGTACCGCGCCGACGGCCCTGAGGAGATGCGTCCCGTGGGCGAAGTCGAATTCGTTCAGGGGCTGGCCGCGGCCAGCGCAAGCGGATTGTACGGCCCCGGCCGCGCCGCCGCCGCCATCGTGGGCCACGCCAACCTGAACCTGGGCGCGCGCGTGGCGCCGGTACTGGAGGCGCTGCGGGCGGCCAGCCCAAACCGCTTTCGCGGCATCCGCCATTCCGTGACGTGGGATCCTCACCCCGAGGTGGAGAACACCGCCGCGCACAACAGGCAGGGGCAACTCGGCAGCGACCAATTCCGCGAAGGCGCGCGCGTGCTGGCACGGATGGGATTGTCCCTCGAGGGGTGGCTGTTCTTTCCTCAGCTGCCCGAGTTAGCGGCCTTCGCCAGGGCCGTCCCCGACCTGACCATCATTTTGAACCATATCGGCGGGCTGCTGCGGGTCGGCCCATACGCCAACCGGGATCACGAAGTGCTCGCAACGTGGCGGAGCGGGATTGCCGCCGTCGCGGCGTGCCCCAACGTCTACGTCAAGCTCGGTGGCATCGGCATGCCGCGCACCGGGTTTGACTGGCATGCGCGGAACGCGCCCATCGGCTCGGAAGAGCTGGCGGCGTCGATGGCCCCCTTCATGTCGTACTGCATCGAGCAGTTCGGGCCCACGCGGTGCATGTTCGAGAGCAATTTCCCGGTTGACAAGGTCTCGTACTCCTACAACGTCATGTATAACGCGTTCAAGCGGCTGTCGAAGGGCTACACGGCTACCGAGCGGGCGGCGGTGTTTCACGACACGGCGGTGCGCGTCTATCGCGTCCAGGTGTAGGCCGGCAGCGAGTCCGTCTGCTGCGGCGCTACGCCACGATCGGTGCGGGTGATATCAAGCAGCGCCTCGCCGCATATCACGGCAAGCGAACACCACGGTGCGGCGCAAGTCCGTGGAAACCTGGCGACGACGGAGTTCGGCCGGGCCCATTGGTCGTGCTATACAGAACTATGAAGCCGAATATCGCAGTTCAGGCGAAATAGAGTTAGGCGAACCAGGCGAGCGGCCGCACCTGGGGCATAATGCACAGATTGAAGTAGTGCCAGGAGACGAGTGCCCTACACGGTTGAGTTCGCGGAGTCAGTTCAGGACCACTTCCGGGCGTTGACGGTCCGGGACCGGACGACGGCACTGGCAGCGATCAACCGGCAGTTACTTCACGAACCGGTCAAGGAGACGCGGAACCGGAAACCGCTCCGGCCCAATCCGGTCGCCCCTTGGGAGCTACGCGTAGGCGAGCTCCGAATCTTCTACGAGGTGGTCGGGGCCGACAGCGGGGTGGTCCGGATCCTCGCCGTGGGGCGGAAGCGAAGGAACGTGCTGATGATCGGCGGCAAGGAGATACGGTTGTGAAGAGATTGAGACTGTCCTCGGCGGTTCGGCCACTCGCGGACTACGTCGCCGATTTTCGCGACGAGACTGTTGTGTTGACGGAAGGCAATCGCGCGGTCGCGGCACTCATACCGTTGAAGAACGTTGATCGCGAATCGCTGACACTGAGTCAGCATCCCGAGTTTCTCGAGCTGATCGCCCGCTCGCGAGCTGAATTCGCCGCCGGTCGGACCATCTCGCTGAGCGAGATGAAGCGGCGTGTGTTGCCAAAGCGGTCGCCGAACAAGCGCATGCAGCCGACGGCGCGGAGAGCGCGCCGCGGCTGATACGCCGCGTTCGACGGCACCGAAGTGATTCGGATGCTGCAGGACGATGGCTGGGCGCTGGTGGTTACAAGAGGCAGCCATCGTCAGTTCAAGCACCCGACCAAGCCAGGCCGTGTCACCGTCAGCGGCCGACTTGGAGACGACATGCCGAAGGCGACGCTCGCGTCCGTCAAGCGCCAGGCGGGGCTTTGTCGGACCACCGGATCCTTTACTACGAAGTGTACGAACAGCAGTTCGATGACAAACAGCACCTGTGGCAGCCCTTCGAGTCTGAAGAGGCATTCACGACGAATGTCGAGCTTCCGGACCCCAAGCAGTTGCTCGGCTTTGACGTCGTGAGCTTCAACGTGCAGACAGGTCCCGAATGCTCACCGCTTTCATGCAATAACCTGGCGGAGTCCATCGAGGTGAACGAGCGGTGCCTCTTGAAATCGTTCGATGACGCCAAGAAACTCCTGGAAAATGGAGCGTTCCACGAGTCCGAGCCCGGCCCTTTCCGGATATTCGCTGTCTACTCATGCGAGGCGGCCTAGCCACCGGGCGTTTCCTCCTGCCTTGACTGACCGGCCCTCCGGCGGCTACTGTTCCCGCACCCAGCAATGCAGGGAGTTCATCACACGCCGGTCCTGACTCACCACCAGAAGGAGGCTCTCATGCGCCGCTCGCTTGCCACCGGATTGCTCGTCATCCTCGCGCTCGTCCTCGGGCTCGTGCCGCCCGCGGGCGCGCAGAGCAGGGAAGAAACGCTCATCTACAGTCTGCAGTCGGACATCGACAACTGGGATCCACCCAACTCCGTCCTGCGCGAAGCCATCATCCTCGGCTACCACGTCTTCGATCACCTCGCGGTGCGGGACCTCAAGACCCGTCGCGTGGGCCCGAACCTGGCCACCTCCTGGAAGAACATCGACGACACCACGTGGGAGGTCAAGCTCCGCCAGGGCGTGAAGTTCCACGACGGCACGCCCTTCACGTCGCGCGACGTCAAGGCCACCTTCGATCGCGTGCTCGACCCCACCAAGAAGATGACCGCCCGCGGCAACCACGCCAAGATCAAGGCCGTGGACATCGTGGACGACCACACCGTGCGCTTTCGCACCGACGGCCCCTATCCGCTCTTCGTGGAGCGGCTGACCGCCCAGGTCATGCAGTCGGACAAGGTAATCCGCGAGAAGGGCCACGAGTTCATGCAGGAGAACCCGATCGGCACCGGCCCCTATAAACTGGTGAAGTGGAACCGCAAGCAGGAGCACCAGCTCGTCCGTAACGACGACTACTGGGGTCCCAAGCCTGCCTTCAAGCACCTCCGCATCCGGATCATCCCGGAGAAGGCCACCGAGATCGCCGAGCTGCTCTCGGGCGGCGTGGACATCATCAAGGCGGTGCCGCCCGATCAGATGGACGTCATCAACAAGTCGGGGCAGGCGCGCACCTCCACCTCGCCCATCCTGAGAACGGCCATGCTGCAGCTCGACCAGGCGGCGCGCGGCGGCCCCAACCCCTTCACCGACAAGCGCGTGCGCCAGGCGGCCAACCTCGCCGTCGACAACGACGCCATCATCAAGTTCGTGCTCAACGGCCTCGGCGACCGCGTGGCCACCGGCATCAACCCCATGGCCTTCGGCTGGGATCCGGGGCTCAAGCCGTACAAGCAGGATCTGACTCAGGCCAAGAAGCTGCTGGCCGAGGCCGGGTACCCGAACGGCGTCGACATCCTCTTCAACGAGAGTCCGCCCATCGTGGAGCCCGCCATCCAGCAGACCAACGACGCCATCATCGCCGACATGACGAAGGCCGGGTTCCGCGTGAAGCGCAACTATATCGGCGACAACACCGTGTTCGTGGCCAGGGTCAAGGACGGCAAGGCGGGCTCGATGTTCAACTGGTCGTGGGGCTACTACTCCGTCTTCGACGCCGACGCCATCCTCTTCGACGTCTTCAAGTGCGGTGAGAACTACAGCTACTACTGCAACCCCGCCCTCGACGACCTCATCATCCAGGGACGCTCCACGCTCGACCAGAAGAAGCGCGCGGAGGTGTATGTCCAGGCCCAGAAACTGCTGTTCGACGACGCCGCCTACCTGTACAAGTGGG
>JBKKCN010000344.1:0-4736 GCA_046712525.1 Candidatus Rokuibacteriota bacterium | reverse complement strand
CTCACGCTGGAGGAAGGCGTGCGCCGGTTGACGTCGGAAGTCGCCGACCTCTTCGGCATCCCCGGCCGCGGCCGCGTGGTTCCCGGCGGCGCCGCCGCCCTCGTGCTCTTCGACCCGGACACGGTGGACGACGAGCCCCCGGAATACGTGTACGACCTGCCCGGTGGCGGCAAGCGTCTCGTGGCGCGGGCGCGGGGGATTCACGCCACCGTCGTGTGCGGCTCGATCGTCTACCGCGACGGCAAGGAGACGGGTGCGCGGCCCGGCACGGTGCTGCGAGCATGAAGCCGATCATCTCCGCCGACTCGCACATCACCGAGCCACCCGGCACCTACGTCGACCGTATCGATCACGCGTTCAGGCACCGCGCGCCGCGCATGGTGCACGATGCCAGGCGCGGCGATCTCTTCGTGATCGAGGGCCTCGACAAGCCGATCCCGATGGGTCTCATCGCGGGCGCGGGCAAGAGCGCCGAGGAGTTGACGATGTTCGGCGCGCGCTTCGAGGACATGCACCGGGGCGGGTGGGACCCCGAGGCGCGCCTGGCCGATCAGGATCGCGACGGCGTGAGCGCCGAGGTGCTCTACCCCACGGTGGGCATGATGCTGTGCAATCACCCGGACTTCGATTTCAAGCACGCGTGCTTCGCGGCGTACAACCGCTGGATCGCGGAGTACTCCGGCGCCCATCCGGAACGCCTGCTCGGCATCGGCCAGACCGCCATGCGCTCGGTGGAGGACGGTATCGCGGACCTGGAGTCCATCAAGGCACTCGGCCTGCGCGGCGTCATGCTGCCCGGCAACCCCGCGGGGGCGGACTACGACGACGCGCGCTGGGGGCCGTTCTACGAGGCGGCCGTGGACTTGCGGCTGCCACTGAGCTTCCACATCCTCACCAGCACGCAGGATCAGGCGCGCACGCGCGGGCCCAAGCTCAACTCGTTCATGGCGATCATCCGCGGCTGCCAGGACATCCTGGGCACCTTCATCTTCGGCGGCGTCTTCGAGCGCCACCCCGGCCTGCGCGTGGTGAGCGTGGAGGCGGACGCGGGCTGGGTGCCGCACTACATGTACAGGATGGACCACGCGTATTCACGCCACCGGTACTGGCTGCCCTCCGGCACGCTCACGAAGATGCCGAGCGAGTACTTCCGCGAGCACGTGTACACGACGTTCCAGGACGACTGGACTGCCTTCCAGGTGAAGGACCTGTGCAACATCCGCCGGCTGCTGTGGGCGAACGACTTCCCGCACAGCGATTCCACGTGGCCGGAGTCGCAGGCGGTGCTGGCCAAGCACGCGGCGAGCCTGAGCGAGAGCGAGCGGGATCTCGTGCTCCACGACAACGTGGCGGAGCTCTATCAGTTGACTTAAATGCGGGGGGCCACCGAGGCGGGACCGAGCATGGAGTTGCCGCCGTCGACGTAGATGCACGCGCCCGTGACGTATCGCGCCGCGTCGGAGACGAGGAAGAGCGCCGCACCCACCTGATCCTCGGGCTCACCGATGAATCCGAGCGGGATTCGGCCGAGCCGCATGGAACGGAAGCCTTCGTCGGCAAGATCCTTGCGATTCATGTCCGTTTCCGTCAGGCCGGGCGCGAGCGCGTTCACCCGGATGCCGTAGGCGGCCAGCTCGTACGCCATCTGACGCGTCAATGCCATGGCGCCCGCCTTCGAGACGTTGTACTGCGTCATGTTCGGCGCCACCGCTGTCTGCGCTCCGGACGTGACGTTGAGGATGACGCCGGCGTAGTCGCGCGCCACCATGTGCCGCGCCACCGCCTGTCCCACCACGAAGTACCCGTCGAGGTTGGTGCGCATGACGCGGCGCCATTCCTCGATCGGCAGCTTCAGGAATGGGATCCGCTTTTGCGTCCCCGCGTTGTTCACGAGGACGTCGATCCCTCCCAATTCCTTGGTCACGGTCTGGATCAGCGCCTGCACGCGGCTCTCGTCCCCTGTGTCGCCTTGCACCGCCAATGCCTGCACGCCGAGCGCCGCGATCTCGTCGCGGGTCTTCTCCGCTTGGGCCTGGTCCTGGCGATAGACGATGGCGACGTGGGCGCCGGCCTTCGCCAGTCCGACCGCGATGGCGCGACCGATTCCGCGCGAGCCGCCCGTCACGAGCACTCGTTTGCCGGTCAGATCGGGCTGCATGGTGTCTCCTCAGACCTGCCGCGGATCACGAGGTCCACGGATTCTCGGTGGGACGGCTTGCGGTGAGCGCCGCGCGTTGCAGCCAGCTCGCGGCGAGCGGCACCAGCAGCATCACGGCGCCCAGCGCGTTGAGCACGGTGAAGCCGAGCGTGCCGAGGATCATGCCACCCAGCGCGCTGCCGAGCGCGCCCATGAGGCCGGTGGCGAGATCGGCGAGGCCCTGGATCGACGTGCGCTCCTCGGGCGAGAGCGCGTCGGTCAGGAGCGCGCTCCCCGACACGAAGGCCAGGTTCCAGCCGATGCCGTTCAGGAAGAGCCCGAGCATCACGAGGCCGCTCGCGCTGCCGGGCGCGACGCCCGCGATGGCGAGGGCGAGCAGCAGAATGGCGCCGCCGAGGCCGATCATCGGCAGGCGGCCGAAGCGGTCGCACAGCCAGCCGGAGAGCGGCGAGCCGACGTACATACCGCCGAGATGGATCGAGACCGACAGGCCGATGACGGTGGCCTGGTGACCCTGGTCGTGGAGGTAGAGCGGTGCGGTGGAGGTGGTGCCGATCATGACGAGCTGGCCCGTCGTCATGGCGGCGAGCGCCATGATCACACGCGGCTCCCGGAAGATCTCGCGTGAGGGGCGGACACGCACGCGACGGGGTACGGATGACGCCCGCTGCTCGACCTGCTCGATGTGCCGGGCGACGGCGAGCGGGTCCGGGCGCAGCAGCACCTGGATGAGGAGGGCGGCGGTGGCGAAGGCGGCCACGCTGATCAGAAACGAGCTCGCCACACTGGAGATTCCGACGAGCGCGCCGAGGCGCGCGGCGGGGGACATTAGATTCGGACCGATGATGGCGCCCACCGTCGAGCCCCACACGATGAGGCCCATCGCGCGGCCGCGCTGGGAGCCCGGGCTGACATCCGCCGCCGCGTAGCGGGCGAGCAGGTTGGAGGTGCTTCCGGCACCGAAGAGCGTCATACCCGCCAGGAACAGCGTGAAGCTGCGGAGGAGCATTCCGCCGATGCCGAGCGCGGCGCCGACGACGGCGAGCGTGTACCCGAGGGCGAGCCCGTCGCGTCGCCGCCCGAGCCGGTTCATCAGGCGCGACAGCGGCCAGCTCGCGAGCGCAGCACCCAGCGAGCTCACGGCCACGGGCAGCCCCGACCACGTGTTCGTGCCGGTGATGGCGGCGGCCATGATCGCGCCCACGGCGAGCGTCATCGAAAAGCCCGTGCTCCCACACACCTGCGCGGCGAAGAGCGTGGCGAGCAGCCTGCCGCGGCGGTCCAGCGGCGTGCTCATCGGGCAGTGCGTGACGGCGGCGCGGACAGGCGCCGCGAGCCGAAGCGAAGGACGTGCATGCCGCGTCATCGTACATGAGAAAGGGGCGCGGTGGCTCACGCGGAGCCGCGATCGAGTGGTCCTTTCACGGAGGTAAATCGCGCCGGTGTTGCTATAGTGGTCGCAATGATCGCAAGTTTAGGTTTCGATTCACTTCTCGTCCTCGGTGTGTATTCGTCATTGGCTCTCGCCTATCTGGATCCGGGCACCGGCAGCCTCATTCTGCAAGCCCTGTTCGGGGCCATAGCCGCCCTTGCGGTGGGCGTCACCACGTTCTGGTCGAGAATCAAGACGTTCATGGGCCGTCGCAGGCACCCTGGTGAGTCCAAGTCGACCGCCGTCGGCGGGCCCGAGCATGGGGGCGAGTAGAAATCCTGGGTCATTCCGTGATCCATCGGGTCATGTTTTCGAGCGTGACGGCCGGATTTTCCGCACTGTTGCAGCCTCCGCCGCCGATGGCTTCAACGCCGTACGCGCCACAGGCATCCTCGACCGCTTAGTCGCCGACGGAAAGCTCGTGGCATACCGGGACGTCGCTCCCGGTGAGGTGGGGGTCGATGCCGCGCACGTGCTGGAGCACCCGAAGCTCGACTTCCTCTCCTACCCCTACGAATGGCCGTTCGAGGTGCTCCGCGCCGCCGCCCTCTTCCATCTGGACCTGCACCTGACGCTGATGGCGTCCGGCGCCACGCTGTCGGACGCCAGTGCCTACAACGTCCAGTTCAACGGTGTGGCGCCGATCTTCATCGATCATTTGTCGATCCGGCCGTATCGCCCGGGCGAGTTCTGGTGGGGCCATCGCCAGTTCTGCGAGCAGTTCCTGAATCCGCTGCTGCTCCGGGCCCTCTTCGGCCTGCCTCACAATGCCTGGTATCGCGGCGCGCTCGAGGGCATCCCGGTCGCGGACATCGCAGGCCTGCTCGGGCTCAAGCACAAGCTGTCGTGGCGTGTGATTGCGCACGTGGTCTTGCAGGACAGATTCCAGAGGGCCGCCGGGCGCAGCGATCGACCCGTGCCGCGCAGCCTCGGGCGCTCGCTCCGTCCCGAAGCGTTCACGAGCATGCTCCGGCAGCTCCGCACCTGGATCGCCCGCCTGAAGCCGGCCGACCGCGGCGCCACGACGTGGGTAGACTACGCGTCCGCGAACGCGTACGCGCCCGGCGAGGAGGCAGCCAAAAAGGAATTCATCGCGGGCGCGGTCGCCTATGCCTCTCCGCAGCGCGTCATCGATCTCGGTTGCAA